>DATGGJ010000450.1:0-4816 GCA_035308585.1 Terriglobales bacterium | reverse complement strand
GCGGGCGCCATCACCCGCCCTGAAGGCAACGGAATTAGTGTAATGCTCGATGTCGGGAAGGAAAAACGCCGTGCCGAAGAGTAGCCAGAGGCCAAGTACAGGTGGAAGCCCCGGGCAGATTCGAACTGCCGACAAGCGGTTTAGGAATTTAAGCCTCCACCGGCCCTGCTAAGCGGGTCAAAAACTCAGGGACCAGCTAAGGCGGGCAGCGCGGGGTAAAGTAACGGAAAGCGGGTGTTATCGCCTCCGCGTGGGTTGCATCCCACAGGTCCCCGGGCAAGAAGTAAAATGGTTCCATATCCGGAACTTCCCCGCTACGGCACTGCCGCGGCGCGCGAGAACCGCGGCGGCACCTACCCCGGCCTGCTTTCGCTTAGGGCCGAACGGCGTTGGCCATCATCAGGGCGAAGAGCAGGGGCAAGTAGAAGACGGTGGCCTGCAGCAGATGACGGGCGCGCAATTTAGAAGCGCCGCTGGCCAGAGGCTTGTCAAAAAAGGCCAGGCGCGCGCCGAAATAAAGCAGGCTGAGGCTGAGAAGGCCGGCGCCGAGCAGGTACACCCGTCCCGTCATTCCCAGGAAACTGGGCAGAATGCTGGCCGGCACCAGAACCAGGGAGTAGAGCAGAATGCGGCGGGCGGTGGAGCGGCCGTCGGGTTCCACCACCGGCAGCATGCGGATTCCACCTTGCGCGTAATCGTCGCGATAGAGCCAGGCGATGGAAAAGAAGTGGGGAAACTGCCAGAGGAACATGATGGCGAACAGGACCAGGGCGCCCCACTCCAGATGCCCGCGAACGGCGGCCCACCCCAGCACTCCGGGCATGGCGCCGGGTATGGCGCCCACCGCGGTGCAGACCGGGGAGACCCGCTTCAGCGGAGTATAGATGGCGAGGTAAACCACGGAGGTCAAGAAAGTCAAAAATCCGGTGAGAGGATTGGTGAGCAGGAGCAGGTAAATGGAGCCGCCGATGGTCATCAGCAAGCCGACGGCGGCGCCGTGCAGCAGGCTCATGCGGCCGGCGGGGAGAGGGCGCCGCGCGGTGCGCTTCATGTTGCGGTCAATGTTGTGCTCGAGAACTTCGTTGAGAGCAGCGGTGCCGCTGGAAACCAAGCCAATGCCCAGCAAAGCGTGAAACAAACGCCAGGTTAGACAGGGCACGCCGGCCACGCGGGCAGCGAAGAAGAAGCCGCATGCTGCGGTCATGATGATAAGCGTGGTGACGCCGGCCTTGGTGAGTTCCGCGTAGTCCTGCAGCAGAAAATTGACCCGATTCAACTTCAGCGCTGCCATGCTATTCATGAGCGGCTCCGTTCACTGCTGCCTAATCCTTGAGCTTAAAAGCGTCGGCTGGATCAAACCAGCACTGTTTCCAGAAAATATTGTCGGTCATGTGGTGAGCGTTCCATTGCTGCAACGTGGCCAGGGTCGCCGCCGCCATGCCTCCGTCCTCGGAATCGAAGACGATCACCACTCCCGCCAGCGGCGGGCTGGAGTGGAGCAGTTCGGGAAACGCCTTGCGAAAAACCGACTTGGCGTAATTGAACTTGTCCGCATCCGCGGCCCCACTGTTGGCGGGCTGCACCCAAATAACCTTCACCTGCTTTCCGCGCAGCGCTTCCCAGGAACCGGGAAAAGCGGCAGTCTCCTGCCGGGTTTGGCGGAAGGCTTGCGCCGGGGCGAGCTGGGCGGCGCTGACCGGTCCAGGTTCGTCGAAAGCGGGAGGAAGCTGCAGGGCGGAACGGCGAATCCATCCGCGCGACAGACCGGAAATCTGAACGTGCACCCAGGGCCCGCTGGTTTCCACGATCTGGAACTCGTCTTCGGCATCGGCGAGGAAGAGAACGCCGGCATCGTCTTGCGGCCGTTCTAAAACCGGAGTGCGAGATTGCTTCACCGCCGCCAGGTCATTGGGCTGCGACTGGTGCTGCAGGATCTGTTCCAGGTTCTTGGCTTCATTGCTGAGTTGCTGAATGCGCTGGTCCTCGGCCGCAGACTGAGCCGTGGGAGCCGGGGAGCGTGCAGGCAGGGCGGTTTCACCCAGGGGGGGAAGAGCGAGGGCGGCGGCCGGAGGTTTTCGGGGTGCCGGGGCGGGGGACGATTCAGCTGCCGGCGCGGCCGGGGCTTCCATGCTAGCAGTGGGCGGTGCGGCCAGGGCAGCAGCTTCACTGGTCTTGTCTCCCAGAGCATCGCCCAGCCGGTCCAGCAAGTCCGTCTCCAGGCGGCCGTTGGAAGGCAGCACCCGGTAGCCGGACTGTGCGGGCGCGGAAGCGGAGTACCAGGCGGTGATGCGCGCGCTCACGTGCACGACCGAGGAGCCCGCGCCCGAGGAGACCACCTGAACGGAGTACTGATAATACGGTCGCTGATAGCGGTCCAGAGACTGATCGCCAGCCACAAACCCATCCAGAACCGGCAGGCGGCTGCCGGTATAGGCCTGCAACCCTCGAAGCGCTTGTTCCACGTCGCTTTTGGAGCGAGGGAACGAGCGCTGCAGGGGAACGGATTGGGCGGCAGCAGCAGAAACCAGCAGGCACGCGGCCAGGAGGCCGAACAACCCGGTAGGCCAGCGCCTGGACTCGGTCACGGCAGGGTCTCCAGTTGGCTGTGGTGTACCCAGCCATGATGTCCGGCTTCGGTTTCGATGCCGTACCAGTAAGGGGTTACGACAAGGAGCAGCACGTCGCTGTTGGGGGGCAGATTTTCGACGGTGGTCGCGCTTTGAAAGGGCGATGACTTAAGCTGGGCGCCCTCCGCTTTCACCCGGCGTTCCAGTTGATGACGCAAGCTGCTGACGTGCTGTTCCAGTTCTTGTTCCGCGGAGACAGCGCCGGTGCCGCCGGTTGAGGGGACTGCGGCCCGCGGTTGCGACTTGCCGGCAGGGAAGGAAAAGGGTCTTGAGGAGGACTCCTCCAGCCGGCGCGGCTGCCGCCGGAAGGCCTTCAGTTGGCGAATCTGCTGCTGAATGGCGCCGTATTCGGCGGATTCCACGCCGCCCTCGGACCAGTGAATAGCGCGGCGGGCATCCACGAAAACGGCATCAATGCGCAAGTCCGTGCGGGATTCGCTCACAGCGTGCACGATGTAGCGGACGGTAATGGTGCCGATGTCGCCGGTATCCTCGAAATAGCGTGGCGCGATGACGTTCGCGTCAACCTTGTAAAAAGCTTTGCCGGGACCATCCCACTTGCCAAAGACGGCGGAAGAGTCCGCCGGACGGGCGCCCAGCAGGATTTTTTCTTTTTCGTAGGAATAAGTTCCGTGAACGATGGGATCCTCGGTGGCCGCCTGGACGGCTTGCAGTACGTCGGCTTCGGGAGTGTCAATCTCTAATTCCAGGGTATGCGGCGGATGGGCGGCGTTGGGCAAGGCGAAGGCGGGAATCGAGGCCAGCAACAGGGTTATCCAGCAAACAGCGGCTAGAGACAACGCGCTTGCTCTGACGGCGAATCTCGCCGCTGGCATTTGAATTGTGGGCATGCGTGATGACCCGCCGGAGCTGGGCGTGTCGCGGATTTGTAATCTGCGGCAGCACCCGATGGCAAGAGGAAAGTTGCCCGCAGGTTCGGCAACCGGTTTTCGGGTGGCGCGAAAGCCGGAGGTGCAACTGCATTGCTTGCCGTTTCCTGGCCAAATATGTCGGGATTTATATGGGTAAAGCATCGGTTCTCAGCTGCAAAGAATGTCGCACAATATATCGCACCCAAACGGAAACCCAAACTTTTTTTCTTGACTGCCATCTGGTGACATGATAATTACTCCAAACCTTTCATCGGTCCGACAGTAGAACGGTTGGACGGTCTTTCTCGCGGGTTACGTTGGGGACACAGCAGATTGGTTAACTATCACGACGGGGAGGACGTTGAATGCCCTCTTTCGCACGACGCAAGTTTGCTGGTGTGCTGTTAGCAGTGTGTCTAGTGCTGGGATGCGCGCCAAGCGCTTTTGGCATCCCCGCTTTTGCACGCAAGTACGGGCTTCCTTGCTCCGCCTGTCACGAGGCGTGGCCCAAGCTCAACGTGTTCGGCCAGACTTTTAAGGACAACGGCTACCAGCTCATGAACGACCGGGATTCGCCCATCTG
Organism: Terriglobales bacterium; assembly: GCA_035308585.1. Lineage (GTDB taxonomy): Bacteria > Acidobacteriota > Terriglobia > Terriglobales > Acidobacteriaceae > JAICWP01. The sequence continues at coordinate 734 of DATGGJ010000450.1, read as the reverse complement.
GCAGAACCCGTCGTATTGGCCGGTGACCTTCCGCATCACCCCCAACTGGCACCGCGAGAACACCAACCGGGTGGCGGTGGACGCTACTCCCGGAGTGCCGGGCAACCAGGTCGAGCGCTCCATTACTTCCCACGGCTTCGACCTCTCCGGCCTGGATATTCTCACCGCGGGCACCCTGTACAACAACATCTCGTTTCTGCTCACACCTTCTTCCGACAACACTGGAGCTTTCCACTTCGAATCGGCCTGGGTGCGTTTTGACAACCTGCTCAAGAGCCCCTGGCTGAACTTCAAGTTTGGCAAGTTCGAACTGGACAATATCATTTCTGAAAAACGAATCCTGAACCTGTCCAACAACAGCGGGTCCTACCAGCTGTATCACTTCACCCCGCTTTACGAAACCCAGTTCGCCAACGCTAACGTTTTCGGGCAGATCGGAGACAACCAGCTTGGCATGGAAGTTTCCGGCCACTCGCACAGCGACCGCACCCGCTATGCGGCGGCTCTGTTCAGTTCCAACGATGGCAATGTCAACCTGCCCAACGGCAACAGTTACACCACCTACCTGGATATTGACCACGCCTTCGACGCCGGCAAGCTGGGAGTAGACCGGTTCGGAGCCTTTGCGATGTACGGGACCGCGCCTACCTACTACCTTACCGACTCCGTCGGCATCGGCGGGCCCATACCCGGAGCCGGCCTGGGCAACAAAAGCTTCAGCCGCGAGGGAGTGT
>DATGGJ010000449.1:0-10580 GCA_035308585.1 Terriglobales bacterium | reverse complement strand
CAGCAGGGCCACCGCGCCGCCGGGTGAAAGGTCGGTGTGCAGGGCGCTTTGCAGGGGCATGGCATGGGTGCCCGGATCCATGCCGTAGAGCGTGCCCAGCGTGCCCACGATGACCTCGCGAGCGGCAATCGAGGTGACCAGCCCCACGCCTATCTTCCAGTTGAATCCCAGGGGTGCGATGACCGGCTCAATTTTTTGTCCTACGACGGCCAGCAGGCTGTCCTCAAGCGCCGCGTGTCCGGAATGGACCGGCAGGTTGATAAGCAGTGCCAAACCCAGCGAAACCGCCAGCACAACCGTTCCCACCCGCGAAGCAAAAGCCCAGGAGCGGTCCGCCAGCCGCAGGCCCAGCGAGCGCAGGGTGGGCCTGCGATAGGTAGGCAACTCCATCACAAAGGGGCTGCTGTGCGATTTAAGTACCGAGGATTTCAGCAGCCGGGCGGTAGCTACCGCGGCCAGAAAGCCCACCAAGTACAGGCCGAGCATGGCCGCGGCCCGCGTTCCCAGAAAGATGCCGGCCAGCGGGCGGTCGGGAACGAAGGCGGCAATGATCATGGTGTAAACCGGCAGGCGGGCGGAGCAGGTCATTAGCGGAGCAATCAGGATGGTGGCCATGCGATCGCGTTTGTTCTCGATGGTGCGCGTAGCCATAATGGCGGGCACGGCGCAGGCGTAGGCGGAGAGCAAAGGAATAAAGGCTTTGCCATTCAGCCCCAGCCTAGCCATGCTGCGGTCGGTGATGACGGCGGCCCGCGCCAGGTAGCCAGAATCCTCGAGCACGCCGATGAGCAGGAACAACAGCAGAATCTGCGGCAGAAAGACCAGCACCGAGGTCATGCCCTTCCAGGCCCCGTCCATCAGCAGCGACCGCATGATGCCCGCGGGAAGGCGCGCAGCCAGCGGCTGTCCCGCGCCCAGCAGCAAGCCCTGCAGCGCATCCGAAAGCGGCTGGCCGAGGCGGAAGATGAGCTGAAAGGCGGCGACTACGACGCCCAGAAAAATGGCCGGCCCCCAATAGCGGTGCAGGAAAATGGAGTCCAGTCGCTGCGACCAGACCGGAGGCAGAGGCCGGCGATAGGAAGCGCGGCCGGCCACGCGCACCGCCCACTCCCGGCAATGGCGCACATCCTGCAACACCGGCAACTCCACCGGGGCGGGCGCCGAGCCGGCCGAACGAACAAAATTCTGTACTGTGGATAAGCCCTCGCCCCGGGCAGCGCTGATCAGCGCCACGGGCGTGCCCAGCTGTCCGGCCAGCGCCACCAGATCAACATCGCCATCCTGCTCGCGCAGCGAATCCGCCATGTTGAGCAGCACCAGGGTGGGCAGACCCAGGGCAATCACCCGCGCCGCCAGTACCAGGTGGCGGTTCAGGTTGGTGGCGTCGAGGATAAGAACGATGGCGTCCGGCCGGGGCGTGCCCGGCATGCGGCCAGAGAGCACGTCGGCGGCAACTCGTTCGTCCTCCGAGTGCGGCGAAAGGCTGTGAATTCCGGGCAAGTCGAGCACGGTGAGCGTCGCGCCATCTCCGCTCCGCATGCTCCCGGCGCGCTGCTCCACCGTAACCCCGGGAAAGTTGGCCACCTTCTGCCGCAGCCCGGTCAGGTTATTGAATAAGGTGGACTTTCCGCTATTGGGCGGACCCACCAGCACGAAGGTGCGAATGGTTTTTCCGGCGGCAGGGGCGGAGCCGACTGAGGATGTCGGTTCAATGGCGGTGAGTGCAGTCACGGGCAGACCTCAGCCGCGGTCTGGAGCGGCAGAATGGAGATGTGGCGGGTGGTTTCGTGGCGCAGTGCGATCTCGGCTCCATCCACGCGGTAAACCACGGGATCGCCGCCGGGAGCGCGGCGCACGGCCAGAACTTTCGAACCGGCCACCAGGCCCAGGTCCATGAGGGGCTCGGCGGTAGCCGCAGGCAGGGCCAGGTCGGCGATGATTGCCGCCTGCCCGGGAGCCAGGTCGGCCAGGCGGGGGGGCGGAAGGGCAGGGGTCGTCTTTTTGAAATTGAAAATCATTTTCAACAAGAACGATTATGGCTGTGCCTCCGGCTCCGGTCTATCGCCGGCGTCACCCCTGTTTGTGACGTAGCTCACAATGCGGGTCGCCCTGCCCGCCAAGTCCCAAAGTGGAACTCGGTGCGATAGGTCGTATGAAAAAAGGCGGGGAGTAGCGCGCATCCACCCGCCCAGGAGGGAGCGAGGGCGCGTCCAATCGGTGATCCCGTTCGCTGCGGAGGTGTTATTCCGCGGGCGCGGTCTATTTGCGGAAATAGAGGAATGCGGCCACCAGCACCAGAACCACGGTCAGAACCCACATGAACGTCTGGCGGCCTCCGCTTGGTTGCTCAGCCATGAATTACCCTCCACCAGGGGGAAGATATTAGCCGGAAAGATAACAGATTGAGGCACGGAGGGAGCAAAATTTCTCTTTGAGCAAAGACCGTGGTGGCAAGCGCCCGACAAGACAGGCGCACATACTGGTTGGAGGCCCCGGCTTGATCAGGCGGCGGCTTGGTAATCACCTTCGCAGAGCTGATAGAGTAGTTCTGTGGCCAGGCGCAGAGCAGAGGCCAGGCTCCTCGCGACTCCCTGGCGCAGAGTCTTGCCGTCCGGCCCCTTCAGCGCGTAGCAACAGACGTTCGTGTCTTCGTGCTCGTCCACCTCGGCAGTTAAGCCACCGCCGAAAACCCGCCAGCAGGAATGATGTTGCGAAGGCGGCGCAACTAGGATGCGCCCGTGGCGGAACAGCGCCGGCGAGAGCAGGCGAGCGGTTTGCTGCACTGCGTCCATGGTACACATTACGACGGCAGGACTACGCCTGCTGTTGCCTGCGCAACTTATTTGTGAGTTCGTGTTTCCATCCATGGCTCGCATCGAATACAAGATGAGTGCACGAATCCTGCTGGTGGACGATGAGCGTTCCATCGTGATGACGCTTACCGCCATTCTGCAGAAGAACGGGTTCCAGGTGACGAGCGCGGCCTCAGCCCGGGAAGCCAAAGAGAAGCTGGCGGGCAACAAGTTTGATCTGGTCATTACCGACCTCAAGATGGAAACCGACGGCGCCGGTTTTGAAGTCGTGAAAGCGGCCCTGGAGCAGCCCTACAAGCCGGCTACGCTGTTGCTCACCGCTTATCCGGTGCCGCCGCAGGAATGGGCCACGCGCGGCGCGGACGGTCTACTGGAAAAGCCCACAGAAATGTCAGCCCTGCTGGAAACAATTTCCCATCTGCTATCCGCCCATTAGCCCGTCCGCCGCACGCCGCTGCAGTGCATCAGGCGTAAGCGGTTATATCGCCACAACTCGCGCTCGTCCGCAGTTCCAATCCGGGAATCGGCACCTCGTGCCTCTCTCTTCTTTGGCCATCATCGGTAACGGCACAGGGGATAATGTTTAGTTAGCTTTCACCTCAAAAGCGCGGTTACGCTACGCAGAAAAGGTCTCCCTGGTCCGACAAACCCCGGTAGTTGGCCAGCTGTCACCAAGGTTGCTATTGCCGTTCTTGCAAATCTGGTTTTGTCTAGAGAGTTGTAGGGCGAAAGTCAACAACCTGACCGCACCCTTTTAGTTCTGATTTGGAGGCAATATGTTCCTCAGCCGCGAACGGCGCAATCTGGCATCCGGCCTCTTACTATTTTTTCTCGTCGGCACGGTGGCTATTTCCGTGCAAGCTCAAGACAACAACACCCCCAAAGCGGACATTTTCGTCGGCTATCAATGGCTGAATCCCGGCGGAAGCATTCCTGTGCCGGGAACCGCGAATCCGGTTCAGGGCCATCAGTTGCCCAGTCTGTCCAAGGGCTTCGGCCTGGCTTTCGGCTACAACTTTCATCCCATGTTTGCTCTGGAGGGGGATTTCGGCCGCAACTGGGACAGCGGTTTGAGTTTCAACACCTATTCTCTGGGCCCGCGTTTCACCTATCGCAGCGACAACGTCAATTTTTTTGCCCACACCCTATTGAGCCTGAATCAACTGGCCGCGCCGGCGCTGCCCACCCGGGAAGGCATCGGAGCAATTCTGGGTGGCGGCATAGACTTGCGCGCCACCCAGCACCTCAGCATTCGCCTGATTGAAGCTGACTATCAGTGGGCACGCCAGAACTATGGCGCCCTGGTTCCGGTGAGCCAATTGGATCTGCGCCGGCCGAATTTCAGCGGAACTCGTTTGCGCGGCGGCCTGGTATTCAACCTGGGCGGAGGCGCCCCGCCGACACCCCCGTCGGCGCAATGCACGGCCCAGCCCGCCGAGGTCATGGTGGGCGAACCGGTCACCGTGAACCTTACCGCCAACAACTTCAATCCCAAGCACAGCCTGAATTACAACTGGACCAGCACCGGCGGCAAAATCACCGGCAAGGACACTACCGCCACCATTGACACCAACGGATTGGCGGGCGGGAGCTACACCGCCACTGCCACCGTGACCGACCCCAAAGCCAAGCGCAATAACCAGGCCACTTGCACCACCGGCTTTATGGTCAAGGAGCCTCCCAAGAATCCACCCACCATGAGTTGCTCCGCCAGCCCGGCTTCTGTGCCGGCGGGTACTGCGGCCAGCATCAGCTGCGATTGCAAGAGCCCGGACAACATGCAGGTGAGCGTGTCCAGTTGGACCGCCACCGGCGGCTCCGTTTCCGGCAGCGGCAACACGGCCAGCTTGAACACTGCCGGCGCTGCCCCGGGACCGGTCACGGTCAGCGCTACCTGCACCGACTCGCGCGGCCTGAACAGTTCGGCCTCCACCCAGGTGACCATTGAAACGCCGCCACCTTCGCCCGAGGTCAAGGAACTGGAAAGCAGGCTCGCCCTGCACAGCATTTATTTCCCGACCGCCCAGCCTGCGCCATCGAATCCCAAGGGTGGCCTGGTACTCAGCCAGCAGAAGACGCTGCTCGCCCTGGCCGGCGACTTCGTGAAATATCTGCAGAGCAAGCCGGACGCTAAATTGATTCTGGAAGGCCATGCCGACCAGCGCGGTTCGGCGGCCTTTAATCAGGCGCTCTCGGAGAGGCGCGTAGACCGGGTGCGTGGTTTCCTGGAGGAAAACGGTGTGCCTGCCGGCAGCATTGAGACCAAGGCATTCGGGGCCCAGCAGAACCTCACCCCCGCCGAGGTCAGAGGCTCGGTGGAGCAGAATCCTGAGTTGACTCCGGGAGAGCGGCTGCGGATTCTGCGCAACATGCGGACCATCATTCTGGCCAGCAACCGCCGCGTGGACATCACCCTGAGCACCACCGGTCAAACCTCGGTTCGTCAATTCCCCTTCAACGCCGCGGATTCTCTGAGTCTTATCGGTGGCCGCGAAAAGAAGGGGGCTGCCGTCAAGAAAGCCGCGCCTCGACCCAAGGCCAGGAAGAGAACACCGAAAAAGAAATAAACGGTAAGGAAGAGGGCCGATTCAGAACCGAGGCCGCCCGCGGGCGGCCTTGGTTTTTTGCCGGTAGAAACATCAAAGTTGGCAGGACAGTAATACCATAATATGATATCGTCTCCGAATTCACGGAGGGACGAACCGCAATGGCACGCATCACCTATCTGACGCCTGAAGAGATTTCCGACCCGCAAGCCCGGCAGTGGCTGGAGGACTCCATCCGCGTGGGACGCCCTGGACCTGAGAATCAGGCCATACGCGCCCACCAGCCCGATGTGATGCGCTCCTTTACCTTGACCTTCGACATGCTGTTTAAGCGGGGAAGGGGCACGGTGGAGTGGGACCTGAAGGAACTGCTGCGCGCCTACATTGCCCTCAGCATGTCGTGCAGTTATTGATCACACCAGGGAATCGCGCAGGCTGCGCGATCAAAAGAAGACCGCATGTCGGAGGTGACGCGCTATGAAGAGTCGGAGCGCTTCACGGCACGCGAGAAACTGGCCCTGGCTTACGCCGATACCATCATCTGGAATCCCGACCGCGCCGATGATGCTCTCTGGGAGCGCCTGCATGCCGAGTTCACCGAACCGCAACTGGTGGAGATCGGCTACTGGATCGGTTTTATCTCCGGCGGGCAGCGCTGGCTCATGACCCTTAAAACCAAAAAGGGTGAACTGGCGGCCGTGCTGGCGGAAAAGCAGGCGGCAAAAGCACGGCCGTGAAGCGGCGTCCCTGGTACACCGGCCTCTATGCCCAGACCATGGCGGGCATTGTTCTGGGCGTTGCTGTCGGCCATTTCTTCCCCCAGCTTGGCGTTGCCCTGAAGCCCCTGGGCGACGCCTTCATTGCCCTTATCCAGATGATGATCGGCCCCCTCATCTTCGGGGTCCTGGTGCAGGGCATCGCCTCCATGACCGACATGAAGAAGCTGGGGCGGGTGGGGCTGAAGACCCTGGTTTACTTTGCCGTGGTCTCGGCCATCACCCTGGTCATGGGAATGCTGGCCGCGCAGATTGGCCACACGGGCAGCGGACTGAGCCAGCTTACCGCTTCCCTCAGCGTGCAGCAGGCCACCCACTTTGCCGCCCACGCCAGGAATCCGGGGTTTGGCAGTTGGCTGCTGGAGCTTATTCCTCAGACTTTTGTCGGCGCGTTCGTGCACGGCAGCGTTCTTCCCGTCGTGCTGCTGGCGGTGTTGTGCGGGTTTGCCATGGCGCGCATGGGAGAGGTGGGCAAGCGTGCCAGCGAAGCCGTGGAACTGGCTACCAAAGTATTTTTTGGCATCGTGCGCATTATCGTCCGGCTGGCGCCCCTCGGCGCGTTTGGCGCCATGGCCTTCACCGTGGGGGCCTACGACTTAACCTCTCTCTCCAGCCTGGCGAAACTGGTGGCCGCGTTCTATGCCGCGGCTATCCTGTTCGTGCTGGTGATTCTGGGAATCATCGCTCGTCTGTCCGGCTTTTCGCTGTTCCGTTTTCTGGCCTACATCAAGGACGAGTTGATGATAGTGGTGGGCACCAGTTCTTCGGAAACCGTGATTCCCGACATGATCCGCAAGCTGCGGAATCTGGGCTCGGCCGATTCCACGGTCGGGCTCGTCTTTCCCATGGGCTACAGCTTCAACAACGCCGGCGCCAACATCTACATGACCCTGGCCGTGTTCTTCCTGGCGCAGGCCAACAATGTGCATTTCACCTTCGGCCAGGAGGTGCGGATTCTGCTGGTGTCATTCATCGCTTCCACCGGCGGCGCCGGCGTGCCCGGCGGCGCCTTCGTCAAGGTGGCGGCCATGCTCAGCGTCGTTCCCCAGATACCCGTGGCGTCCCTGGCTCTGCTGCTGGGAGTGGACAAACTGATGAGCGAATGTCGCGCCCTGGCCAACGTGATCGGCAACGGCGTGGCGACCCTGGCGGTAAGCCGCTGGGAAGGCGAGGTGGAAGCAGCCCGCTTGCGCCGAGGTTTGCGCGGGGAGCCGAATACGGAAGCTGGCGCCGGCGCAGCAGAAACAGCACCCGCGGTTCAAGATCAGCCTGTCATCTTTTCGCGGTCAAGCCCAAGTTCTCCGTGAACTCGGTGTCTCGGCGGTGAAAGGAATTGGTCCTACTCCAGCAACTCCGGCTGCTCGCGCGTGATGCGCGCCCACAGCGGCTGAAACTGGAACCAGCCCGCCTGGTGGTTGCCCAGCAATTCCCGCGTGGCGCGCGCGTGGGCGGGGTCAATTTTCACCGGCGTGCCGGCGGCTTCGGCTAGTAGCTGTGTCTGGCAACTCCGGTCCATGGTGATGAACCACCACGCCGCTTCGTCCACCGTGTTCCCCACGGTGAGCAGTCCGTGGTTGCGCAGGATGACCGCTTTGTAATTGCCCAGCGCCTGGGCGATGCGCTCGCCTTCCGAGGTTTCGTAAACCACGCCCGTGAAATCTGCGAACAGCCCATGGTCTTCGTAAAACGCGCAGGCATCCTGGGTAAGCGGATCGAGCAGCCGGCCCAGGGTTGACCAGGTCCGGCCGTAGAGCGAATGGGAGTGCGCCGCCGCCACCACGTCCGGGCGGGCGGCATGCACGCGCGAGTGAATGGCGAAGGCGGCCGCGTTCACCGGATACTTTCCCTCCACCACCTGGCCGTGCTGGTTCACCAGGATCAGGTCGGAGGCGCGAATCTGCCCAAAGTGTATGCCGAAGGGATTTACCCAGAAATGGTCAGGCCGCTCCGGATCGCGCGCCGTGATGTGGCCGGCCACTCCCTCGTCGAATCCATAGGCGGCAAACAGCCGGAAGGCCGCTGCCAGGCGCTGCTTGCGGTGGCGGCGCTCTTCTTCCGGACTGATAAAAGCGGGCTGTTGCGGCAGGCGAAACACATCGGCAGGCGCGGTGGCCATGAGGTCCCTCCAATTGGCGCGTCGAGACTATAGACCCGGCGCGCTCACCACGGCAAGTATGGAAGATGATTTTGGCGGGAAAGACGCTCCGGCCGCGGCGCGGCCGGCTACCGGCTCTTGATCACCGGCTCCTGCCCTTCAACAATTTCCGCCAGCATCCTGGGTTCGACGTTGCCGCCGCTGATTACGGCCACGTTGATGCGGGTTTGCGGGAGCTCATTGCGGTGGTAGAGGAATGCGGCCACGGTCACAGCCCCGCTGGCTTCGGCCACCAGCCGCGGGTTGGAGGCCAGCAGGCGCATGGCCTGGCGGATTTCGTCCTCGCTGACCGCCACTATGCCGTCCACATATTTGCGGATGTGAGCGAAGGAAATCTCGCCCACGCTCTGGGTGCGCAACCCGTCCGCGATGGTTGAGGTGGTCTGCTCGGCGGTCCAGGAAACCACGCGTCCGGCCTTCATGCTGGCCAGCGCATCCGCCGCCAGCTCCGGTTCCACGCCGATGACCTTGCAGTGGCTGCCCGCCTGCTTGACCGCGGCGGCAATGCCGCTGACCAGCCCGCCCCCGCCCACCGGCGCGAGAATGGTCTCGACTTCGGGCAGGTCTTCCAGAATTTCCAGGCCGATGGTGGCTTGCCCGGCGATGATGCCTTCATCGTTATAAGGCGGCACAATCACGTAGCCATGCTCGGCCGCGAGCTCCTCCGCCCGGGTGCGGCGCTCTTCGCTGCCCGGCCCCACCAGCACCAGTTCCGCCCCCATTGCCGCCGTGCTTTCGCGCTTGATGGCGGGAGCGGTGCGCGGCATCACAATAACCGCTCGCACCCCCAGCGCCCGCGCCGCATAGGCCACGCCCTGCGCGTGATTGCCGCTGGAATAAGCGATCACCCCGCGCCGGCGCTCCTCCGGGGAAAGTGAAGCAATCTTGTTGTAGGCGCCGCGCAGCTTGAAGGAGCCCACGGGCTGCAGATTTTCCGGTTTCAGATAGAGTTCCCGCGCGTCCTTGGGGTCCTGCTGCTGCGGAATGTGCGAAAGCACCAGATGCGTGCGCACAATCACATCCTGCAGGCGCTGTTGCGCTTGCCTGATTTGCTCAAGGGTAATGATGTTGGCGCTCTCCGAAAACGTTAGTCTAGTTTAGTTGGTCCTGCGAAGGTGAGTGTGAAACGTGGGTCCCTGTACTTTGGAAACAAGTAGCTGGTAGCCGGTAGTTGGTATTGGGGAATACCACGCTCCACCAACTACTAACCACCAGCTACCAACTACTAAATTTCAAGAATCACCGGCATAATTAACGGCCGCCGCGCCGACCGCTTCACGATGAACCGCTTCAGGTCCTGGCGGATCTTTTCCTTGATGACGCCATAATCCGCTTTTTCCTCGTCGCTGGAAACCTCCAGCGTCTGCATCACCACCTGCCGGGCCTCCGGCAGAAAGCCGTCTTCGCCGGCGGCGAAGCCTCGCATCACGATTTCGGGCGCGGTCTCCACCCGGCCGGTCAGCTTGTTAATGGCAATGATGGGGAGCACAATCCCGTCCTCGCTCAGGTGGCGGCGGTCGCGGATTACCAGGTCCTCCACCACGTCTGTGCGCGAGCCCGAATCAATGCAAACGCGTCCCACCGGCACTCGCCCGGCTTTGCGTGCCCCCATTTCATCGAACTCCAGAATGTCGCCGCTCTCGATGGAAATTACCTTCCCCACCGCCCCTTTCATGGAAGCGGCCAGTTCAGCGTGCCGGCGCAGCTGCCGGAATTCCCCGTGAATGGGAATAAAGTAGCGCGGCTTCACCAGGTTGATAATCAGCTTGAGCTCTTCCTGGCTGGCGTGGCCGCTCACGTGCACCGGCGGGTGCGAGCCATCTTCATAGATGACGTGGGCCTCGCGCCGGAACAGGTGGTCAATCATGCGGTAGATGGCCTTCTCGTTTCCGGGGATGATGCGCGAAGAAAGCACCACCGTGTCACCGGCCTCGATCTTGGCGTGCTTGTGGTTATCCACCGCGGCCCGCGACAGCGCGGACATGGGTTCTCCCTGGGTGCCGCTGATTAGTACGCAGACTTTCTGCGGCGGAAAGTTCTTCACCTCGCCGGGATGAATCAGCAGCCCGTCGGGAACGTCAATGTAGCCCAGGTCGGAGGCGATCTCCGCCGAATCAGCCATGGACCGCCCCACCAGCGCCACTTTGCGGTTGTACTCATAGGCCAGTTCGAAGGCCAGCTTGATGCGGTGAATCGAGGAGGAGAAGCAGGAGATGAACAGCCGCCGCTCCGACCAGGCGAATACTTCGTCGAATTTGCGGCGCACCGCGCGTTCGCTGGGCGTATAGCC
>DATGGJ010000448.1:0-1929 GCA_035308585.1 Terriglobales bacterium | reverse complement strand
CATGATCTCCCTCGGCGGCGGTCTGCTGGGCATCGTTATCGGCCTGGCGGTGCCTTTTTCCGTGCGCTTCCTCAGCACTTACCGCCTGCCCGTCTCCGGCTGGTCGGCGGTCATCGCCCTCGCGGTCTCCACTTTTGTGGGAGTGCTCTTCGGCACCGTGCCCGCCACACGCGCCGCCCAGCTCGACCCCGTCGAGAGCCTCCGCCACGAATAAGCAAGGTGCCACGCATCTTAGGGACGAGATGGGTAGCATAACCTTCAAACTGCCCCCCTCAAGCACAAAGCCCTTGAGTGGGCCACCTGCCCTCCGAAGCTGCAGCCCCGCAGGGGCGCAACACTAACGCCCAGGACGGAAGTCCTGGGAAAGTTTGCGCTTTAACTCCGAGCCCGTAGGGGCGACGCCTGCCCGCTTGCATCCCCTCGACGCCGCGTCTTAAACTCATAAGACTAAACCCTTCTGTTACCAGGGACTATACTGGCCTCAACCTTTTGCGTCTGGACACAGAAGGCTGTTGGCAGCAATCTGAGCCCATGATCAACGGCAAGCGCATCGGCGTGGTGTTGCCCGCCTACAACGCGGAGCAGACTCTGGAACAAACCGTCCGTGAGCTGCCCGACCTGGTGGACATCCGCATCCTGGTGGACGACGGCAGCACCGACCGCACCCTGCAGGTGGCGCAACGCCTGGGCCTGCACACCTTCGCTCACGACCGCAACTACGGTTACGGCCGCAACCAGCAAACCTGCTATCGCGAGGCCCTGAGCGCCGGCGCCGACGTCATCATCATGGTTCACCCCGACTATCAATACACTCCCCTGCTGGTCACCGCCATGGCCAGCATGGTCGCTTATGGCGTTTACGATGTGGTGCTGGGTTCGCGCATTCTCGGCGGCAGCGCCTTGCGCGGCGGCATGCCGCGTTACAAGTACATCTCCAACCGCTGCTTGACCCTGGTGCAGAACTGGTTCCTGGGGGCCAAGCTTTCCGAGTATCACACCGGATACCGGGCTTTCAGCCGCCGGGTTTTGTCGGAGCTGCCCCTGCTGGAAAACTCCGACGACTTTGTCTTCGACAACCAGATACTGGCCCAGTGCTTGTACTTCGGCTTCCACATCGGAGAAGTTTCCTGCCCCACCAAGTATTTTCCCGAAGCCTCCTCCATCAACTTCCGCCGCAGCGTGAAGTACGGCCTCGGAGTGCTGGCCACCTCGCTGCAATTCGGGCTGCAGAAAGCCGGCCTCGGCCGCTTTCGCGTCTTCAACCCGGCGGGCCGGAAGCTGGAAACCAGCGGCAATAAGTACTATGCCCGCAGCGCCGGACACAGCCTTTCGGCGACCTAGGCGGAATTTTTGCGCACATCCCCTTTCGGCTTTAAGACGCTCGCCGCTCTTCTGCTGCTCACCCTGGGCGCGGTCGCGGTTGCCGGATACCACCCCGGTGTTGAAGACGCCGAAATTTATCTGCCCGGCATCCTCAAGCTCCTCAATCCCCGTCTCTTCCCTTACAACCAGGGCTTCTTCGCCTCGCACGCCCACATGACCTTGTATCCCAACCTGATCGCGGCCTCGGTGCGCCTATCCCACTTGCCCCTGGCTTACGCCATGCTGCTCTGGCAGTTGCTGGCGATTTTTCTGCTGCTCTTTGCCTGCTGGCGTGTTGCCCGGCTGTGCTTTGCCACTCCACGCGCGGTCTGGGGAGGCGTGGCCCTGGTGGCTGCCCTGCTCACCATCCCAGTCGCCGGCACCTCGCTCTACATCATGGACCAGTACCTCAACACCCGCTCGCTCTCCACCCCCATGATCCTGCTGGCCATCGTCAACGTGGTGGAGCACAAGTGGCTGCGCGGGCTGCTGTGGATTGTCCTGACCGGACTGATCCATCCCCTGATGGTGGGTTTCGGCGCGGCTTACCTGTTTTTTGTCATCGCC
>DATGGJ010000447.1:0-2188 GCA_035308585.1 Terriglobales bacterium | reverse complement strand
CGATGGAGGCGCCAGGCGCGCAGCCAGTTCGATGTGCGCCGGATCCTGCGGCGCAATCCAGGGAGCAAACAGCGCGAACACCACAAAGACGGCGACCAGCACCACGCCGATAATCGCCAGCCAGTTGCGCTTGGCGGAGCGCGCGGGGGCCGGCGCCCGGGTTAGCGTTGCTTGTGCTGCCGATGCCATTGCACCCCCTGAATAATTACGCGGTGGCCGTAATTGGCTAAATGCTGACTACTAGCTGCTAATTGCTTCTTTTCACTGCCGAATCCGCGGATTCACCACTGAATAAAGCAAATCCGTCAAAAAATTTACCGCTACGTAGGTTAGCCCGATCGCCAGAATGCAACCCTCCACCAGGTAATAATCGCGATTGGAAATCGCCTGGATGGTGAGCCGACCTATGCCTGGCCAGGAAAAGATGGTTTCAGTCACGATGGCGCCGGCCAGCAGCGCTCCAAACTGCAGACCCACAACCGTCAGCACGGGAATCATGGCATTGCGCAGGGCGTGGCGATACACCACCGTATGCTCCGGCAGGCCCTTGGCTCGCGCCGTGCGAATGTAATCCTGCCCCAGCTCTTCCAGCATGGAGGTTCGCACCATGCGGGTAAGAATGGCGGCCAGCGCGCCGCCCATGGTGATGGCCGGCAGCACCAGGTGCGCCAGGCTGCCCGAGCCCGACACCGGGAGCCAGCCCAACTCAATGGCAAAGAACAGGATCAGCACCGGGCCCAGCGCGAAATTGGGAAACGACAGCCCGAACAGGCTGATTACGCTCAGCAGCCGGTCGTCCCAGCGGTTACGATGTTGCGCCGAGCGCACCCCTGCGGGAATGGAAAGAGCAAGGGCCACAATCAGCGAGGCCACGGTCAATTCCAGGGTGTAGGGATAGCGTTGCGCGATCAGGCTGCTTACGCCCTGGTTAAAGCGCAGCGACGGCCCCAGATTGCCATGCAGCACACCGGTCCAATAGTTGATGTATTGCCGGCCCAAAGGCACATCCAGGCCATAGGCGTGCCGGGCCGCCTGCATGTCAGTAGCTGCGGCGCCCTCGCCCAGCATCTGCTGAATGGGATCGCCCGGCACCAGGTGAATCAGCAGAAAAACGATGGACACCACCAGCCAAATGACCGGCAGGGTGTAAAGCAGGCGGACACCCAGGTAGCGGAGCGTGGATCTCATGAAAGAGGCTGCCGCTATTATAGGGATTTGAAGTTGCGGCGGAAGCAGCTTTTCTGCCGGACCTCTGTCTCCACTCGGTCAAGAACCGTGATCGGCGGGTATTTTCTTATTCGGGAAGCCGCGCCTTCTTCAATTCCGAGCGTACGCGGTTGGCTTCCCTGTCCATGGCCAGCCAGAGAGTGTCCGCCGCATTGGGTCCGGGTCTATCCAGAACGTAAGTTTCCACGATGGGCTTAAACCGGCCGCTATGGAAAAGCGCAAACGCCACTTGCAGATTCGGCCGGGCGCTGGCCGACGGATCGCTGGCATCCGTGCTGGGAACCGGGCCGCCGATGGAAATTTCAGGGAGCCGTGGTTCGAATGGATGCTGTCGCGGGTCGCGAATCTGGCTGAGCAGAATGTAATCACATTGCTTCTGCCGTGATTCCTCGCCGTTCTCTTTACTGAACTCCAGCGGATAGTGCGTTGTTGTCCGCGAATCCATGCCCACGGCATCAACTTTATCCTGCTTCAAACTCTTGAGAAGACGCTCCGTCATCTGTTCTACAAACGCGGAGGTCGTGCTCGCGTTGGCAACCACTGCCACGCATACCTTTTTCGAGTCGTCAGTGGATTTATCTTTCGCAGCCGCGGGAACAGGCAGTGAAAGGACAACGGCGGCGATAGCAGCCAGGACAAGGAGCAGGCGCATGGGCACCTCCTCACATGGGAATGCCCAAGTATAACCCCAAGATACGCGCTGGGGCCCGCCGGGCTGCGGCAAGGACTGGACTGAGCTTGCGTCCCCTTAATCTCCGGTGCGGCCCACCGCCTGCGGCCGCTCCTGCAGCATTTCAATGCGGACCTTGGCGATGCGGTGGCCATCCATCTCCACCACCGTAAAGCGCCGTCCGTCATAATCAAAGGAATCGCCGGTAATGGGAATCTTCTGCACGCGGGAGAGCACGAACCCGGCCAGCGTCTCAAATCCCTGGTTGCGGGGCAGAGTGAGCTGGTATTG
>DATGGJ010000446.1:0-11505 GCA_035308585.1 Terriglobales bacterium | reverse complement strand
CACTGCCCAGGTTGTGGTAGAGCGAGTGGGTATCGCCGGCGAAGTTGGTCTTCACGATGTCCAGGTTGCCGTCCAGGTCGTAGTCACCAGCGGAGACGCCCATGCCCGCCTGCGGCTTGCCGTCCGGGCTGAACGCGCAGCCCGCCAGAATGCCGATGTCCTCGAATTTGCCGTTCTTTTTGTTCTGATAAAGCAAACTGGGACTGGAATCGTCGGCCACATAGATGTCCGGCCAGCCGTCGTTGTCGAAATCCGCGGTCAGCACTCCCAGGCCATAGGTGCCGTTAGCCTGCAGGATGCCGGATGCTTCCGAAACATCAGTGAAGGTGCCATTGCCATTGTTGTGATACAGGATGTTCTTGCTGCCGTTCAATCCCGGGGGACCGCAGGCCACCATCACTCCCTTATACAGGCATGGACCTGACTCGGGCAGCGGCGCTGTCTTCAAATCGAGATCAATGTAGTTGGCCACGAACAGGTCAAGGTGGCCGTCACGGTCATAGTCAATGAACGCACAACCGGTGCTCCAGCGTTTGCCGTTGCCGCCGACCCCGGCTTTGTCGCTGACGTCGGTAAAGGTGCCGTCGCCGTTGTTGTGGTAGAGCACGTTCTTGCCGAAGTAGGTGATGAACAGGTCTTCGTAGCCGTCGTTGTCGTAGTCGCCGATGCACACGCCCTGGCCCCAACCGGTGTGCGCCAGGCCCGCCTTGGCGGTCACGTCGGTGAAAGTGCCGTCGCGGTTGTTTTTGAAAAGGTGGCAGTGGGGCTCGCTGCCCGCGGGAAACCCTTCCAGGCGCCAGCCGTTGACCAGAAAAATGTCCAGCCAGCCGTCATTGTCGTAATCGTAAAATGCGGCTCCGCAGCCGGTGGTCTCCAGCAGATATTTGTTCTTGTGCTCGCCGCCAAAAATCGTCTTGGCGTTCAGGCCGGCCTGCTTCGCCACATCCACAAAGCTGATGCCGAGTTCGGAGAATTTGGGCGCAGGCGGATATTTTGCTGCCGCTTTAGCAGGCGCCGCACCAGGAACCCCGGCGCTCTGCGCTCGCACTACTGCGTTCAACCGGCGCGGCATGGCCAGAGCCAGCACGCCTGGTAGTGGCAACACCAGCGCTGACCGACTCAAGGATCGGAGAAATGCACGCCGCGAGAAAGGCAAAGGCAGGTACCTGACGGGGATTGGCCCGTGTTAGAATTCGCCGTTTATTTCTACATAAATGCCCCACGCCTTGCAACCTTCCCCAGCCCCTCTCCGGCTGCGACAGCTGTTGACGAAGTCCTGGTTGAAAGCGATGGTTCTGGGGATTCTTCTGGTTCTCCTCGTTTCCGCAGGTTTCGCCGCTACTCCGCCCGCCGCCCGGCCGCCAGAACTCTCCCGCCCGGCGCGTCCCTGGGAGTTCCTGCCCGCGGTGGGCCAGCGCGCCGCTCTTTTCGGCAATGAAGCCGGACAACTCGAAGCCTGGGTCTATCCCCTCAAGCTCTTCCGCGAGTTTCACCTCCAGTTCCACGTGGACGGCGAAGTGGTTCCCGCCGAATCGCTGGCCCGCACCGTGATTGTTCGCCCCGAGTCCGCCACCATTCTCTACGCCTCCGACACCTTTCAGGTTCGGGAAACGCTGTTTGTTCCTGTTACGGAACAGGGCGCGGCTGTCATCCTCGACATAAGAACCGCGGAGCCGCTGCAGGTGGAAGCCTTGTTCGTGCGCGATTTTACCCTGGAGTGGCCGGCGGCTCTTGGCGCCACTTACATGAGCTGGGATCCGGCCCTGCACGCCTTTTCGCTGGGAGAAGAATCGAAGCAATTTTCCGGACTGGTGGGCTCGCCGGATGCGGTCAGTTTCCGCCAGGAGTATGCCACCAACTACTCCGCTTCCACTGAGAGCTCATTCATCCTGGCCCCGGCCGACAAAGGGCACACGACGCAGGTGATCGTGATTGCCGGTTCGGTGACCGGGTCCGCCGCCGCCAAAACCACCTACCGCCACCTCAGCGCCAATTACGACGCGCTGCTGCGCGACTCCGCCGACTACTATCGCCGCGAACTCGCCGGGAGTGTCAGCCTGGAACTCCCCGATTCGCAACTGCAGCAAGCCTACGATTGGGCGCGCGTCAGCTTGTTGCAGGGCATGGTGACCAATCCTTACCTTGGTACTGGTCTGGTCGCCGGCTACCGCACCTCCGGTGCCAGCCAGCGCCCCGGCTTCGCCTGGTACTTCGGCCGCGATTCCGAATGGAGTTCGCTAGCTCTTGACGCGGAAGGCGATTTTTTCCACGCCCGCCAGGCGCTGGACTTCATTTCCAAATTTCAGCGCGCCGACGGCAAAATTCCCCACGAGATTTCCCAGACCGCCAGCTTGGTGGACTGGTTCAAGAGGTTTCCCTATCCCTGGGCCTCCGCCGACGCCACGCCGCTGTTCATCATCGCGGTGCGCGATTATGTGCAGCAGAGCGGCGACGTCGCCTTCGCCAATGAGAAGTGGAACAATTTGTGGAAGGCCTACCAGTTTCTGCATTCCACCTGGGACGCGCACGGATTCGCACAAAATCTTGGCGTGGGCCACGGTTGGGTGGAGGGTGGACCGCTGCGTCCTCCGGAGAATTCGGCAGCTATCGCCGCTCCCGGCATAGCGCCGCAGTTGATTAAAACCGAGCTTTACCAGAGCGGCCTGGGCATCGAAGCGCTGCGCGCCCTTGCCGATCTGGCCCGCCTCGCCGGGCACGCCGATGCTGCCGGCGAAATTGAAAAAAACGCCCAGCGCCAGCTTCCATTACTGAACCAGTTTTTCTGGAACCCTCAGCAGAAGATCTTCGCCTTCGGCCTGGACCCCAAGGACCGCCAGATTGAGGTCGCCAGCATCCTGGCCACAGTACCAATGTGGTTCCAGTTGCTGGACGGGCGCAAGTCGGAAATGATGATCAGCCGTCTTGCCGCCCCCGATTTCGAGAGCGACTGGGGGGCGCGCATCATCTCCGACCGTGATCCGCGCTACGATCCCGGCGGCTACCATTACGGCAGCGTGTGGCCGCTGTTCACAGGCTGGGCCAGCGTGGGCGAATACCGCTATCATCGCGCCCTGCCCGCCTATGCCAACCTCCGCGCCAATGCCCTGCTGGGGCTGGATGGGTCCCTGGGGCATGTAACCGAAGTGCTCTCGGGCGACTACTACCAGGGACTGTCCACCGCTTCGCCGCATCAGATATGGTCTGCGGCCATGGTGGTCAGCCCGCTGCTGCTGGGCATGATGGGATTGCGGGCCGACGTTCCCCGCCACACCGTGGTATTTGCTCCCCACGCACCCCCGGAGTGGAACTCGTTTCGAATCCTGAACGTTCACCTTGGGCCGACAGCCCTCGATTTCAAGTACAGTCGCACCGATGATGAGATCACCCTGCAGGTGCGCCGCCGGGGAGGCGGCGATTGCACTCTGGAATTCTCGCCCGCGGTCAGCTTGCGGGCCCAAGTCATCGGGGTGGATGTCAACGGCCGCCCCGCGCCGTTCCACGCTGAATCCACCAGCGAAGACCAGCACGTGCGGGTGGCGTTCACGGTTTTTGAAGGCGAGAACACCGTGCGCCTCCACCTGCGCCACGACTTTGGCCTGGACCTGGCGAACTCGCTCCCTCCCCTGGGCGCAGGTTCCCGCGCCCTCAAGATTATGTCCCAATCATGGAACGAGGACCGCAGCGCGCTTACGCTCCGGCTGGCTGGTCTCGAGGGAAGCCATTACGACCTGGCCATGCGCAACCCCAGCCAGGTTGCCTCCGTCGAGGGCGGAGAAGTGGTAAAGTTGGCTAATGGCGCGGCTTCCCTGCAAGTCGGCTTTCCCGCCAGTGACCGATCCCAATATGAAAGTACGGTCGTGGTTATTCACTTCATTTCCGAGCCAGCCACGCAATGATGCGCATGAGGAATTCTGACATGGTTAGATTGTCCGCTCTTATCCTCTTTGTCTCGCTGCTGTCCTTCTCTCCCGCCCATGCCCAGCAAGGAACGCGCGACGCCGAGGGCCACCAGTGGTGGCAGCACGCAGTATTTTATGAGATCTACCCACGCAGCTTCGCCGACAGCAACAACGACGGCATCGGCGACCTCAACGGCATCGCTTCCAAGCTCGGCTACCTGCGTGATCTGGGCGTGGACGCCATATGGATCGCGCCCTGCTATCCCTCGCCCCAGGTGGATTTCGGCTACGACGTTTCCGACTACGACAACATTGACCCCATGTATGGCACCCTGTCCGATTTTGACCGCATGGAGAAAGAAGGAAAAAAGAACGGCATCCGCATCATCATGGATTTCGTGATGAACCACACCTCCGACCAGCATCCCTGGTTCGTCAACTCGCGCTCCTCCCGCACCGCCGCCAAACGCGACTGGTACGTCTGGCGCGACGGCCGCGCCCCCGGCCAGCCACCCAACAACTGGGAATCAACTTTCGGCGGCTCCGCCTGGCAATGGGATCCCACTACCAAGCAGTACTATTACCATTTCTTCTACGTCCAGCAGCCCGACCTCAACTGGCGCAATCCCGCGGTGGAAAAGGCCATGTTCGACGTCCCTCTGTTCTGGTACGAGCGCGGCGTCGCCGGCTTCCGTCTGGATGCGGTGGATACGCTGTTCGAAGATCCCAAGCTGCACGACAATCCCACCCTTCCCGGCAAGAACGCTTACGGTCTGCCCAACATGGTCAACGAGTACAACACCAAGCTGCCCGAGGTGCATGACGTTCTGCGCAAACTGCGCCTGGAAGCCGACCAGCATAATGCCGTGCTGATCGGGGAGACCTGGACCAGGAATGTGGCCGAACTCAAGCAGTATTACGGCACCCACAACAACGAACTGCAGATGCCCATGGACTTTCTGTTCACGCGAGTGGACAAGCTTTCGCCCCCCGAATTCCGCAAACAGATCGCCGCCGTGGACTCCGCCGGCGGCTGGCCGGTTTACGTGTTCAGCAACCACGACATTCCCCGCGCTTATGACCGGTATGGCGACGGCCAGCATAACGATGAGATTGCCAGGCTGCTGGCCGGTTTCTACCTGACCCTGCGGGGCACGCCCATCATGTATTACGGCGAAGAAATTGGGATGCGCAATAACGACCCCACGCGCCGCGAAGATGTAAAGGATCCCATCGGCCGCCGCGGCTGGCCCAAGGAGAAGGGCCGCGACGGCGAGCGCACGCCCATGCAGTGGAACGGCACCGCCAATGCCGGCTTCACCAAGGGCAAGCCCTGGCTGCCCATCCCTGACAGTTTCCACAGTCACAACGTGGCCAGCGAGCTCAACGACCCCAACTCCATCCTCAACTTCTATAAGCACGTTCTGGCGCTGCGCCACACCAACCTGCAGCTGCGCGAAGGCAGCTACGTGCCGCTGAACGAAAACGACAACAGCGTGCTCTCGTATCTGCGTTCCTACCGCGGCAAAGCGGTGCTGGTGGTGCTGAACATGTCAGCCAGCGAGCAGAAGCCCAGCTTCGATCTGGCAGCAAAGGGATTCGCGCAGCCGCGCGTGAGCACGCTTTTGACCAGCTCAGCCAAATTGCTATCGGACACCAAGACGGTGCAGACCGACCTCCAGCCCTTCGGCGTTTACATCGGCGAGGTGTCCACCGCAGCCAAATGATGTTGGTTCGGTGCAAAGTTGGAGCCTTGAAGCTGGACACCTGAAACTGATTTTTGTGGCGCGGGCGTCGGTATGGCCACCTGACTAGGAGTCCGCCGCCGTAGCTGCGCCTAGCTGCTCTGGTTCCTGCAGCAGCCGCCATAGCACCACCGATATGCCCATGAACAACCAAACCAGCGGCATCACTTCGCCATCGCCCAGCGTGTACTGCACCAGGCAGCCAAGGTAAAAGGCGAGCGCGCTGGCAAAAATTCCCAGCCCCAGCCCGCGGTAAAACCAGGGAGCCTGTGCGCTCGACCGCAGCAGACGGCGCAGGTGACGGAAATAGGCAATCATCAGCCATAGCCACAATCCCATAACCGGCAGCCCGCAGTCCACAGCCAGCTCGATGTAGGTGGAATGGAAATGGCCGCCGCGCAGGGGAAAAGCCCGGTAGGCCGCGATGTCAAAGCGGTTGCCGGGAAGCTGCACGCTGTCCAGCCCGATTCCCAGCAGGGGATGTTCGCGGATCAGACGCGGGCTGGCTTTCCACATCATCATGCGAAACTCGGTTCCCGGCTCGCTGCTGCTGAACCAGGAGAGACGGCGCTGGTCCCTAATCCAGAACGAACCGGCCAGCAGGATGGCCATGGCGGCCGCGATCGAAATTACCCGCACCCTGGGTCGCGCCGTCATCCACAAGGTCACCAGGCAGCCCGCCAGCAATGCCAGCACATACGAGCGCGTCACCGTGGCCCACAAACTTGCCGCCAGCGCCACAAAAATGAGGACCAGCAGTACCCGCATGACCCTTCTAGCGCATCCGCTGGCCAGCAGCAGTCCCCAGCACAAGGCGGCAATTTCCATCAGCATGCCGGCATAGGGAATGGCGTGGTAGAAACGCCCCTGCGCGCGCAACGGATAGCCCACGGCCACCAGTGGACCGGGAGTCAGCAGCCACTTGTCCACCGCTGCTCTTGGCACCGCGGCGTAGTAGTACTCCAGCCCGCCGGGAAACGGGCGGGCCACGCGCATGCGCAGCACCGCATCATGCTGCGTTAGGCGTAAGGCACGACGCCACAACCAGGGCCGCCGCACCGAGTGGCCGTTGATTTCACGCACGATGTCCCGGGGACGCAACCCCGCTGCGCTCATCGGCCCCGGCGCCACGTGCAGCAGCCGGGTGCCGATTCCCGCCGTGAACTGCCACCCGGTTTGAATCGCGCTTATGGAACTGGAAAGCAGCAGCGCCGCGATCAGCCATTTCAGTTGCGCCCTGGTTTTCACATTTTCGGTAGTCAGCAGGAAAATAAAGACCATGCTGTACCAACCCAGGCGCACCCAGCTCAGCAGAGGCGCATAGGTGAACAATGTGGAAACCCCCGCGCCCACAAAAAACAGCAGCAAAGGAAGCGCCAGGGGGGCGCGCCGCACCCTGAAACCGGTCAGCGCCAGCTTCAGCACCCACAATCCCAGGGCAACGCGAAAAGCATAGAGAACGGTTGGGGTGGAGAAGGGTTCCGCGATCACCAGCGCCAGCAACGCGAAATAAATCGCGTGCTCCAGCCACACAATCCAGAATTGCCTGTCGTGAAGCCCGTGCCAGCCGAAAACGTGCGCCGCCACGGCGTTCGAACCGCTGGACGCCGACGTAGGCTGGGTTGCAGGAATACTCAACGGTATGTCCGCGTTTCGATTTCGCTGAAGTTGCAAAATTATACTACGCGCGAATTGAGCCGCCTCGTTCGTTCCAGGCCACCAATTCCCCTCGTGATATGCTTTTTGACACAGGTTGAGGACTTCATCTCAGTTGAACCGTTCAGGGCGGGCACTTGAACCCTCAATCTGCTCCTCCATATGCGTCTGGCTCTTGACCGTGCTCCCCAGGACGACACCTCCCGCGGGGACATACTCATTCTCGCCGTGTGGTTCGGAGTGATTACCGGCCTGGTGGAGGGTCTTTTATTCTTCCATGTCCGGCATATTCGAATTCTCGAACTCACCTGGGTCCCGATTCCGGTTGACGTGGTTCTAGCGCTCCTCGTAGCCCTGCCTATTCTGGCGCTGCGCAATGTTCTTACCGGTCGCCCCTCCCTCTTCTTTCGCGCCGCCAGCCTGTTTGCCTGGTTCATGTATTTCGACTGGCTGCGCGTGACCTCCTCGGTGTGGGAGGCCGCTTTGCCGGCTCGCTGGTCCGCCGCCATCGCCGGCCATCCCCTGGCTGAGACGGTCGGCCTGATGCTGGTCGCTCTTTTGCTGGCTGTACCCACCTCTTCAGCGCTGGCACAGCCGAGGTTGCGCAGGGCGCAGCGGCGCAGCTTGCCCTGGCTCGCGGCCGTGGCCGCGATGATGGTCATCGGGCTTCCAATTTTCCAGCGCGTGCATGAGAGGCGGCAGGTTTCTCATTTGCCCGCCGCCGCTCCCGGCTCGCCTAACGTGCTGGTGATTGTGGTGGACACCCTGCGGGCCGACCATCTCTCCACCTACGGGTATGCGCGCCCCACCAGTTCCAACTTGAGCCGCATTGCGGAGCAGGGCGTTCTCTTCGAGAATGCGATGGCGCCCTCGTCCTGGACTCTGCCTTCGCACGCCTCCATGCTCACCGGCCGCTACCCGCACGAGCACGGCGCCTGCTATATGGGCACCAGCCTCCTCCCGCAATTCCCTACTCTCGGGGAAGCCTTCCAGCGCCTGGGATACCGCACCGCCGGCTTCTCCGCCAGCACGTACTTTTTCTCCCGCCGGACCGGGTTGGGGCGGGGCTTCATTCATTTCGAGGATGATTACGAGTCCGCGGCCAGCGCCTTCCCCCAGACTTATTACGGCGAACGAGTGGAGCAGGCCCTTTATCACCTGAATTTCGCCCAAGACCGCATTGGCCGCCGCAACGCGCGCCAGATCAACCAGCACGCCCTGCGCTGGATTGAATCCAGCCACCGCCACCCCTTCTTCGTTTTCCTCAACTACTATGACGTCCACGATCCCTACCTGCCACCCGAGCCTTACCTCCATCGCTTCACCAGGGTGGCCCATCCCTCCGCCCCCATCCCCCTGGCCTGGGATTGGTTCGCTTCCCTTACTCCCCAGCAGCGCCAGGCCGAGATGGACGCCTACGATGGAGCCATCCAGTACATGGATGCGGAGCTGGGCCAATTCTTTCAGCAACTTCACCAGCGTGGCCTGGATAAGAACACCCTCGTGGTCATCACTTCCGATCACGGAGAGGAATTCAACGAACACGGCTTCATGGACCACCTCAATGCGCTCTACCGGGAACTCATTCATGTCCCCCTCATCTTCTGGGAACCCGGTAAGGTGCCCGCAGGAGTCCACATCGCCATTCCGGTTTCAACTGTGAGCCTTCCGGCTACTTTGCTCAGCCTGGTCCCCAACGGGGAGTCCAGTGCGTTGCCCGGCATATCTGTCTCCAAGCTTTGGACCGGGGCAGACGAAAAAGTGCCGCTCATGCCGGTAGTCTCCGAACTGGCGCAGGCAAAACTGACGCCGCTGTTTCCCAATTACTACGGGCCGTTGACTTCCATCACTACGTCCCAATGGCACTACATCTCCGGCGGCAAGGCCGGCGAAGAGCTCTTCCGCTGTTGCGTCAACACACCGGAAATGGACAACCTGGCCAACACCGAGGAAGGCAAGCGCATAGTCCAGCAGTTCAAGAAAGAGCTAGAGTTCACCACCGAGAAGCCGCAAGTGGTGACCAGCGTGCCTCACGCCCTACCGTCGCACCGCTGACCGCTAAGCTTAACCCCGACGTGCGCCTGTTCTTGTCCCTGCACTCTTCCCGTTTCGGACACTGAGTCCGGCTTACGACAAGGGTGTCCTTTCGGACAGGCAGGGCGCTGCCGCAGATTCCCGTTCCACTCCCACAATGAGTGTTGGCCACCATAGTGTGACCCTAATATGAGTGTAAGAAACCGATGCTGTGTTCCATATCTTTACCGGCTCCGGACTTATTCCTTATCCTTTGTGCCGTGCACTCTCATCGCCCTGCTGCTGCCGCTCGTTTTGGCCACAAAGGTCGTTGCGCAGCAGCGCCAACCAGATCTGACGGAGCTAAGTCTTGAAGACCTGATGAACGTGCGCGTTACCTCGGCCGCGAAGAAGGAACAGAAGCTGCTGCAAACCCCGGCCGCGGTTTACGTGATCACGGAGGAAGATATCCGCCGTTCCGGCGTGACCACCCTGCCGGATGCCCTGCGCCTGGCGCCGGGAGTGGAGGTGGCGCAGCTCAGCTCCGACACTTGGGCGGTGAGCATCCGCGGTTTTAGCGCCCTTTACTCCAATAAGCTGCTGGTCCTCATTGACGGGCGCTCCGTGTACAGTCCCATGTTTTCCGGCGTGCTCTGGAATGAAACGGATCTGATGCTGGAAGACGTCGAGCGTATCGAGGTGATCCGTGGTCCCGGAGCGGCGCTTTGGGGCGCCAATGCGGTCAATGGAGTGATCAATATCATCACCAGGCCCGCGCGCGACACTCAAGCGGGCCTGCTAACCCTGGGTGGCGGTAGCTATGACCGGGGGACGGGGCAGGCACGCTATGGCGGCACCAATGGAAACAACCTCGAGTACCGGATCTACGGAAAATATCTCAACCGTAATTCTCTCGGAGGCGTTGCGGGTACATATAAAGGAAGCGGCTGGGATATGACACGCGGCGGCTTTCGCGCCGATTGGAGCCCGGCGATGCGCGATAATCTAACCGCCGAAGGCAGCATCTACCGCGGGCAGACGGGTCAACTTGCATATCAGATCGTGCCTCCCGCAGCCCTGGTGGGAGCCGCACCCCTGGTGGACAGCAATGGCGGGGATTTGCTCCTGCGCTGGAAGCACACGCTCGCGGGCGGCTCGGAAATCTCCTGGCAAGGCTACTACGAACGCGCCCACCGTGGCAATTTCATCCTGGGTCAGAACGAGAATTCCGTTGATCTCGATTTTCAGCATCATCTTTCGCCCTCCCGCTGGCACGATTTCATTTGGGGCGGCAGTTTCCGCAGTAGCGGTGTTCGCAGCAACGCCGTAAATTTCGCCCTCGCCACCATCAAACCGGATGTGCGACTGCAGTTGTGCAGCGTCTTCTTACAAGACGAACTGGCCATTGTTCCCCAGCGGCTCTGGCTGACTGCGGGTTCGAAATTCGAGCATAACGACTATAGCGGCTGGGAAGTACAACCCACCTTGAGGTTACTGTGGAAGTTGCAGCCCAACCAGGCCTTCTGGGGTGCAGTTTCCCGTGCCGCCCGTACCCCCAGTATCTATGAAACCAGCATCCGGATGCCGGTTCCACTGGCAACCGACATTCCCGTTCCCGTCACCCTGGTGGGAAACCCACAGTTGCAATCTGAATCGCTGCTGGCCTACGAGGCCGGTTATCGAGCGCAGCCGTCCAAGCACGTCTGGCTCGATGCTGCGGCCTTTTACAACCGCTATCGCCGCCTGGTTTCGGAAAACCCCGTCCTGCTCCCCGGGTCCGGGCCGATGCCACAATTCCTGCTCCAAATGAGCAATGGCATGCGCGGGCAAACTTATGGAGGAGAACTGTCCGCCAGCTACTCGGTTTCCAAAATTCTCAGCCTGCAAGGTAGCTATTCCTTGTTCCGCGGCCAGTGGGGCCCGTGGCCCGGAAACCGCGCTGACAGGGCCATATTTGCAGCTGGGGAGACGCCCCAACATCAGTTCCAGGTCCGCTCTGGCTTCACTCCGTTGAGCGGCTTCGACTTTGATACCAATTTCTTTTACGTAAGTGGCTGGACCGCGCACCCCGTTCCCGGGGTGACGCGACTGGATACGCGCCTGGGCTGGAGGGCAAACCAGCACGTGCAGTTGGACTTTATCGTGCAGAACGCGCTGCAACCACGCCACACCGAATCGTTTTCTACCGCCTT
>DATGGJ010000445.1:0-1669 GCA_035308585.1 Terriglobales bacterium | reverse complement strand
GTGGCGTGGCTACCGCCGAGGCCATGGTGTCGGGACTCGCGCCCGGCAGGTTGGCCGAGACCGTGATGGTGGGGAAGTCAACGTTGGGCAGGTCGCTGACGGCCAGATTGCGATAGGCGACGAGGCCGAACAGCAGGATGGCCAGCATGATCAGGCTGGTCATTACCGGCCGTCGTATGAAATCCTCGGCAACGCTCATCGCTATTCCTTAGCCGTCCTTACAGGCTGTTCTTGATGCTCACTTTTACTCCCGGCACCAGCCGCACCTGCCCGTCGGTTACCACGGTCTGGCCGGGCTGAATGTCGTTGGCCGCCACCACCGATTCGCCGTTAATGGTGCGCAACACCTTCACCGCGTGCGAATCCACGGTCATGTCCGGATTGATCAGAAAAACGTAGTCGCCCTGTTGCCCGGTCAGCACCGCTTGCGCCGGCACCACCACCGCGTTTTCCTGCTGCGTCAGCCGCAGCACTACATTGACGAACTCGCCCGGCCACAGCCGCAGGCCGGCATTGGAAAACGTCGCCTTCAGCTTGATGTTGCCGGTGGAGGGGTCCACGGTGTTGTCCACAAAGCTCAGGTACCCCATCTCCGCCCGCGAATTGTCCGAAGGCACCGCTTGCACCGGCAGCCTCCCTTTGGCCATGTAGCTTTTGATTTGCGTCAGGTACTGCTGGGGTACATTGAAATCGACGTAAAGCGGGGAAACTTCGTTGATCACCACCAGCACCGGCAGGTCGTTAGCCTTCACCACCGTCCCCGGATAAATCAGCTGGCTGCCGGTGCGCCCGCTGATGGGCGCGTAAATCGCGCAGTAGGCCACGTTCAGCTTCGCCGTAAGGATGTTGGCCTCGTCGGCTTGCACCGCCGCCTGCGCCGCGTCGAAGTTGGCGCGCTGCTGGTCATACTGTTCCTTGGGCACAACCCCCGCCTGCGAGAGCTTGCTGTAGCGCTCCACCTCAACTCGCGCCAGTTCCGCCTGTGCTTTGTCCTTGGCCAGGTTGGCTTGCGCCTGCTTGAGCGCGGCCACGAACGGCCGGTCATCCAGGCTGATCAGCAAGTCCCCCTGTTTGACATATTGGCCCTGCTGGTAATGCACGGCGCTCACTATGCCCGCTACCTGCGATTCCACCGATACGGTCTTGAAGGCCTCGCCGGTGCCGATGGCGTGCAGTTCCACCGGCATGGGTTTCACCACCGCCTTGGCGGCCATCACTGGAACCGCGTCAGCCACCGGCGCGGGCGCGGCCTTTTCCGCGCAACCAGTGAGCAGGAGGAGAGCAGAAGCGGATAGCATGACCGTAAGTTGTAGAAGGCGATTCATCTTTAGAAACGGCTGGACCCGGCGGGCGACGGCTGGGGCGCGTGGTTGCTCTTACCAGCCGCAAGCAACTTCTTCCAGATTAGCGATTATACAATTACGGGAAAGGTGGCTGGAGGCTCACGTCCTGAGCCTTTACAATTCGCGCCCGATGCGTGTTCCCGGGCGATTTGCCGGTAGTGTCCAGTTTGACCCCATAAAAAACCTGGGTACGTCTTCCTCTTCACCTCATCGTCCGCTGTACTACATGCACGATGAAATCAAGGGGCCCAGACGTACCCAGTCAATTTACATTTTTACTGTCTATATCGTGAGATTTCAGTGATCTGCGGCACACCTCCCTGTGA
>DATGGJ010000444.1:0-9235 GCA_035308585.1 Terriglobales bacterium | reverse complement strand
CCAGTCGCTGGTCGGCAGCCTGACTTCCGTCATCTCCCCCAGCCTGGTCAACGAAGTGCGCATGCAATACGCCCGGCGCTCCTTCGATTTCCCCACGGTCACGGCGGAGCCGCACATGGAAGTGGCCAACCAGTTCGCCATTGGGGTGAACCGCGGCAACCCGGATTTCTATAAAGAGGGGCGTTACGAACTGGTGGACGACATAACCAAGACGGCGGGACGCCACACCATCAGCTTCGGCGGCGACTTCAATCATGTGAACACCACCGAATCGTTCCCCCTGTTCTATCCTTTTGAGGCCACCTTTGTCTGCATCGCTCCCGATCCCGCCAATGCCAACTCGCCCTGTAACAAGTCCAACCTGCTGCAGCACACCCCCGCGGTGCTGTGGATGGAGCGCTTCCAGGCGCCGAATTACAACGAAGCCAGCTTCGACCCTTCGGTGTTCCAGATGAACGGTTACCCGCAGGCCATCCGCAACCAGGCCAGCGGCACCCTGGGACATACCTATGAGGGTTTTTACGGGCAGGACCGCTTCAGCGCCACCCAGAACCTGACGCTGACCCTGGGCGCGCGTTTTGATTTTGAAACCTGGCCCAGCAATGTGCTCAACACTCCTCACGGCGTGGACCCGCGGGCGGGCTTCGCCTATAACCTGGGCGGCAGCCGCTCCATTGTGATTCGCGGCGGCTTCGGCCTGTTCCACGGAACCATACCTTCGCCCCTGCTGATGTGCCAGGCGCCTTCCTGCGGCGGCACCGCGGCCTACGGTAAGTTCCGGGCGGGCGAAGACAACCTGAACTCCACCAGCCAGCTGTTCGGCTATTCCGGATTCTTTCCCGCCGCCTTTCAGAATGCCTTCAACGGCCTGATCAACGGGCAATATCCCGATCCCAGCAATCCGGCCACCCTGGGGTTTCTCGCGCCCGCCACCATCGTGCGCTTCACCCAGGACCACAAAATGCCCTATGGCATTCAGAGCAGCCTGGGGGTTGAGTTCCAGCCCTACAAGGATGCGGTGCTCAACATCAGCTACCTGCGCACCCACGGCGTGCACCTGGGCAGCTTCTTCAATATCAATCAGCCGCCGCCCAGCGGCACCACGCTGGTGCATGACTCGAAGGGCGATGCAGGTTTGAAGAACACCTTCTGGGCGGTGCCCAATATCGTGCCCGGATCGGCCAATCCCAATTACTTCACCTACTTTGAAGCCGACTCGCGCTGGTGGTCGGAATTTGACGGCCTGCTGGTCACGCTCAACAAGCGGGTTAGCCACCATCTGGGTTACGGCATCAGCTACACCTGGTCGAAGACGCTGGACAACGGACCCAATCCCAGCTTTGTGCTCATTCCCCAGGACAGCGGCAACTTCGGCGAGGAAAAGGCGCTCTCGGCCGATGACGTGCGCCACCGCTTTGTGGGCAACATGACCCTGGCCGGACCCACCCACCTGAACCGGGTGCTCAACGATTTCGAGTTCTCCACCATCGTGACCCTGGAGTCTCCCCACTACTTCACCAAGTTCGTGGGCTTTGACGCCAATGGCGACGGCTTCCCCTTGAACGACCGGGTGGGAATCGAGCCCCGCAACACCTTCCGCGGCGACAGCTACCAGACCGTGGACCTGCGTCTTTCCCGGACCTTTAACGTGACCGAGCAGGTGCACCTGCAGGGCATGGCGGAAGCCTTCAACGCGTTGAATAACGTGAACATCCGCTACTTCAACACGGTTTATGGCGCGCCCGACTTCATCCCCGCGGGGACCCCGGGAACCTTTCTAGATGGCTCGCCCAATCCGGGATACGGCACGCCGCGGGCGGTGTTCAATCCGCGCCAGATCCAGCTGGCGCTGCGGGTGACGTTCTAAGCGAACACGGGCGAGGTAGAGACGCAATTAACTGCGTCTCTACCCCCAGGCTTGCCGGGCGGCGGGTGGGGGGACCAGTTCCGATCTGGGACGAGTTCGCCCGAATCAGTCCGGGCGGGCTGAGCGGGGCCATGGCCCGTGTCTTTCCCATCGTGTAACCCTCGTGTTTCAAACAGTTCCGAGCTTTCCTCTCCCTTTTGTGCTTGGTAACCGAGTTGCTTCTGCCGGGGCGTGGAGTTCGCCCATGGAGCTGAAAATCGTCTGGCGCAATCCCCAGCCCGTTCGCCACATTCAGCGCTGGGAATCGGTAGAAAAGGACCCGGAACAGAGCACTTACGTGGTGCAGGAGTTTGTGCTCGACGGCGATAACGGCAACGGTTATTGGGCCACGGAATGCCAGCTGCAGGTGCTCCGCGGGGGCACCGCCGCCTGAGCCCGGGCCATTGTGCCAGGTGCCAGCAATCCCTTGCTGGTAGCCGGTTTTCGGGGTATGCTGCCGCCGGATCGGCGAAAAAACTCCCCCCGCAAAGACAACTTGGGCCTGCTCTCCGGGTTCCAATAAAACAGGCCGAGCAGTAAGACCAGTATGGAAGCCAGTTGTTCCACCACAACCTCATTTGCCCACGCCTGTAGCCTGAAACGAAACAACGCCCTGACCGCCCTGCTGTGCGGCGCGCTGCCCGCGCTGCTGCTGGCCATGTACGCCCCACCCAGCCCGCGCCAATGGTTGATTGGGCTGGTTATTGGGCTGGTGTGGGCCAACGCCTTCGAGTATTTCTACCACCGCTACTTGCTGCACCACACGCGGGGCACGCTGGGCAAGGGGCACATTCTGCACCACATCACCTCCGGCAAGGAAAACGAGGTGGAGCATTTGACGTTCGGGGAGTCGCCGCTGTACGTGCTGCTTCTGTTCAGCACCAACGGCTCGCCCGTAGCCCTCGCCGAGCTGGTGTGGGGCTTTGCTCTGGCGCCCGGAATCCTGCTGGGCTTTACCGCGTACTTTATTGCGGTGGAGGAGGTCCACTGGCGCATTCACCTCGGCGGATGGCTGCCTCCGGGATTACGCGCCGCCCGCCAGTACCACCTGGACCACCACGATATTCCGGAAGGGCGGTACAACGTTTTCTGCCCGCTCTTTGACCTGCTGCTGGGGACAGCCAAGTCCACCTCAGGGGCCACGCCGGCGCCGCGCCCTCGAGCGCGAAGGAACATCTGGCGCGCGCTGCAGGAAGAAGCGCTGCTCTATACCTGGATTATCGGCATGGCCGTGTTTATCCGCCTTTTCTGCGGCGGTTCGCCGAGGTCGTAAGAAAACTTCCAAAGCCGTACGAGGGACACACGTCTCGGCCGATACACCCGCCCACCTTAGCCTCCAACATTATGGCCGGGTCTTGGCGATTTCGGGCGCGGCTTCGCGGGGCGGCGTGCCCAGGTGATACTTGGTGAGGCCGTCGCGCAGGAACTCGAATCCCTCCTCCGGCGAGTTCACCAGCCGGAACAGGTCCACGTCCTCGGGCGAGATGGCGCCCGCATCCACCATGGCGTCAAAATTAATGACCCGCCGCCAATACTCGGTGCCATAGATGGCGACCAGGATTTTTTTCGCCAGCTTCTCCGTCTGCGCCAGGGTAAGAATTTCAAAGAGCTCGTCCAGGGTGCCGAAGCCGCCGGGAAAAATGACCAGGGCCTTGGACAAATAGGCGAACCAGTACTTGCGCATGAAGAAGTAGTGGAACTCGAAGTTCAGTTCCGGGCTGACGTAGCGGTTGGGCATCTGCTCGTAAGGCAGGCGGATGTTAAGGCCGATAGTTTTTCCGCCGGCCTCGCGCGCCCCCTGGTTGGCGGCTTCCATGATGCCGGGACCGCCGCCGGTGGTGACCACGAAGCGCTGGCGTTTGGCGGGAATTTGCAGCGACCACTGGGTGAGCAGGTAAGCGAGGCGGCGCGCATCCTCGTAATAACGCGCCATGTCCACGGCGGCGCGCGCCTGCCGCAGCTTCACCTGTTCCTCAGGAGGAGCGGCCTGCCGGCCACCGGGTTTTTCCAGCACGGTCAGCGAATGGCGGGCTTCGTTCAGGCTGTGAAAGCGGGCGGAGCCGAAAAACACCACCGTGTCCTGGATCTGCTCGCGGCGAAAGCGGGCCAGGGGTTCGGCGTACTCGGAGAGAATGCGCAGAACCCGCCCGTCTGGGCTGTTGAGAAAGCGCTTGTTTTCATAGGCCAGAGGAGCCGGATACAGGGTGGGTTCGCCGGCCAGGAAGTCATCTTTTTCGGCGTCCTTATTACGGTCTGATTTGCTTCTCAAATCCATTCCCCCCAAATGCAGCAAGGCGGCAGCAGGGGGATGCCCCGGCTGCGCCGCAGGCCTGAGTATTGACCCGTTGTGAACAACGAAAAGCGCTGAACGGATAAGGGCAGCGGATCAATTGCTCTTCGGCTCGCGATAGCGCACCACTTCCCAGATGCCCAGCCAGATATCAATCAGGCCGAGGCCGCTGAAAGCACCGCGCACGAAGGTATTAGCGGCCCAGAAACGCACCGTCGGGTAATCCAGCAGCAGGTTGTTTTCTGTCCATATATGAGTCCAGGGAAGAACGATGAGTGCGATGCCCAGTTCCAGGCAAATAAGAACAAAGACGAGTAAGCCCAGGCGGCGGGCCCACAATTGGCCGCTGGTGACCTGGGAGCGGCCGGGCGCGACGGGCTCCTGTTCCGGCGCCAGGGGACTGCGGGTCAGCCCGCTTCCTGGCTTGCCGGCTTCATTGGCCAAGCGTCCCCAGCTTTGCCGGGCTACATCCGAATCCGAATCCACGCCGCTCTCCTCAGGAGGCATGCGGCGCGGAAACAAGATCCCCACGTCCGTGCACGCCCTCGACTATTTTATTGATTTTACGACTTTAGGGCTTTGATGCGCTCGGCCACGTCGCGATAATCAATATTTGCGCCGTAGACCTCGAGGAAATGGCTTAGAGCCGCCTGTTTGTTTTCGCAGGCCTCAAAGGCCGCCGCCAGTTCATAGTGCAGGGCAATGCGCGCGTCTTCGTCAATAGTGGGCAGTTTGAGCGCCTTTTCGTACCAGCGGATAGCCGCCTGGGGCACGCCCTTTTCCAGAAAAGCCGCCGCCAGCCAGGTGAAGGCCTGCATGACGTGGGGGAAGGGGTGGCCGCGCTCCACGGCCAGGCAAACTTTCTGCAATTCGCCGATGGATTCGTCGAGCAAGCCCATCTCCTTGAAGGCCACTCCCAGGTTGTAATGGGTTTCCGGATCCTCGGCCTGGCTGGGCGCCGCGCTTTCTTCCAACCCTTCTTTGAATTCGGTGAAAATCTCTTCCAGCTCGGAATCAGCCTGGGCGGCAGCCGTGCCGGATGCCGAAGCAAGCGGGGCGGCGGTGGCCAGGGCCGGCATGGGAGCAGCGACGGGAGCGGAAGAACCGGCGCCGGCAGCCGCCGCCGCGGCCATACGGGCGGGTTGTGGGCTGGTGGCCGAGGGCTGCGCCGCTGCAAAATCATCGCCCAGCGCCGACTCCAGGTCAGACACCATGTCGCCCAGAACCCCTTTGCTTGGGGCCGCGGGGGCGGCAGCGGGCTTTTTCTTGCTCCTGGCCGCGTGCGCCCGCAACTGCTCACGAAAACCGTTCAGCTCAGGCACATCGGGGAACTGCGCTTCACATTTAGCGATGGCGGCTTCGGCTTCTTCCCAGAGCTCGTGCTGCAGGTAGAACTTTACTTCCTCCACCAGGCTTGCAATGGCTTCCGCCTGCTCTCCGGCGCCGGCAGATTTAACCACTGAATCAACCACCGGCTGGGTCAGCGAGCTTTCCCACTCGCTGGAGATATCCATTTCCTGGTGGCCGTCTCCGGCTACGGCAGGGGCCGGCGAGGCAGCAGCCGGGGCGGACTCTTCCGCCCGCTCGGCGTACTTCCGGGCCATTTCGCCGTACTGCTGGGCGAAATCCTGGAAACCAGCCTTGAGATAGACCTCGTGGACTTTGCGGCAGCACTCCGCCGCCTCGCCCATGCGGCCGGCGCGCACGTAAAGCGCGGCCAGGCGCTGATTGATGCGCAAATCGTTGGGCACCCTGGGCAGCGCCGCTTCCAGCGGTTCCACCGCCTTGGCGGCCAGGTTGTAGGAGGTAAAGAGGTCGGTTTCCGTGATCAGCTTTTGAATTTCGGCGGCCAGCTCTCCGTTATAGCCCTGGTCAACTTCGGGAGCATTGATGTTGAGATCTTCCACCGACAAGGGCGCGCCGGCATCGCCATGCCCGGTATCGGCGCCCACCTGCTGCACCAGGCGGTTGTATTTTTGCGTGTAGGCGGAGTTATTGGGGTCGAGGGCCGCCAGTTGCAGATATAAATCGCGGGCGCGCGAGAGGTCGCCCGACTGTTCCGCCAGCCCGGCGAGCAATTCTGCCACCTCCGCCAGGCGAACCTTGTCATCCGCCCGCTCATAGAGTTGGCGAAGGAGTTCCAGGGCGGCAACGTTTTCGCGGATATGGTCGAGGCAGGCGTGAAGATTGTCGAGCGCTTCGCCGGACTCGCCGGTCAGCAGTTTCTCGGCATACTGGTGATAAACGCGCAGCGCTTCCTCGTATTCGCCGGCCTTCATCAGGGCATCGGCGTAGGCGGAAAGCGGGCCGGCATCCTGAGTGAGGGCAAATAATTTTTTGGCCAGGGGCCCGGCTTCGGCGGTTCGTCCGGCCTGGAGATAAGCGCTGGCCAGGATGCGCAAGCCTTCAGGTTGCTGGTCGAGATCAGGCAGATGCTCCAGCGCCTGCATGGCGCGGGCGGTGTCGCCGGTTTGCAGGGCGACCGTGGCGCGCATCAGCAGGGCCTGCTTGTCCGCCGGGTCCAGCTGCAGCACGCGGGCCAGAACCTCTTCCGCTTCCGCCTTGCTGCCGCGGGCCTGTAATCCCTCAGCCGTGCGCAGCAGGATTTTGCGCGCCTCGTCGCGGCGCTCCAGGCGCACATACACGTCCGCCAGCCGCACCTGCAGGCTGGTGTTTTCCGGATCTATCTGCAGGATTTTCTGGAAGGCATGCGCCGCCTGCTCCAGCTGTCCGGAGTGCAGGTATTGCTCGGCCACCATCAGATATTGCGCCCGGGCATCGTTCTGCAAGCCTTGCTGGCCATAGAGTTCGGCGAGCTTGAGGACTGACTGAATGCTGGGCTTCAGCTTGGTCAGCTTTTTGTACATGGCGATGGCTTTGACCGTGAAGCCCTGGGTGGCGTAGGTATCGCCTACGCTCTTGAAGTAGGAGACAGCTTTATCGGTCTGGCCGATGCGCGCGTACAGGTCGCCAATGGTGTTGAGGACGGTAAGGTCTTTAGGATCCGCTTTTACAACTTTTTCGTATTCCGAGATGGCATTCTGCAGCTTGCCCTGCTGAATGTGCCGTTCTGCCGCCGCCAGAACCTTCGTCTTATTGAATCCGAAGCCAAAAGCCATAGAGTCGCGGACTCCGAGCCAC
Organism: Terriglobales bacterium; assembly: GCA_035308585.1. GTDB lineage: Bacteria > Acidobacteriota > Terriglobia > Terriglobales > Acidobacteriaceae > JAICWP01. Next base: position 1,898 of record DATGGJ010000444.1, on the reverse strand, counting down.
ACCACTGCCAGATGGAGGTTTCAGGTGAAGCTGGCGGTAAAGTACCACAGTCACCAGCGCGGCCCAATGTTACCAAGGGCACCTAAAGGTACCGGCACGTTTGGGGAAAGGCAGCAAACCAGCAATCCGCAGTCAGCATTCAGCCGCTTAAGGCTATACCCAGGTTCCGATTAGGTAGCCAGAGGTCGCCCTCCAGGCGTGGCCTGGAAGTAAGCTCTTAGGGCTGAGTGCTAATTGCTGAATGCTGATTGCTTGCTTCACCGGCTGTACTTGTTGCGTTTTTTGTCCTGGTGCCGCTCCAGCGCCAATTGGATAAGACGATGGATAAGCTCGGGATAGGAAACGCCCGAGGCGGCCCACAGCTTGGGATACATGCTGATGGCGGTGAAACCGGGCATGGTATTGATTTCATTGACGTAAATCTTTTTGCTGTGCGGGTCCATGAGGAAGTCCACGCGCGCCAGCCCGGCGCAATCCACGGCCCGGAAGGCGCCCACCGCCATCTCCTGCACCTGCCTGGTTTGCGCCTTGGTCAGCTTGGCGGGAATGATTAGCTGCGAGCCCTCTTCCAGGTACTTGGCGGCGTAGTCGTAAAACTCTTTGCCGGGAACGACTTCTCCAGGCAGGGAGGCTACGGGCTCGTCATTTCCCAGGACGGAACATTCCAGCTCGCGGGCCTTGTGCTTCTTGCCTCCAACCCCTTGCTCGATCACAATCTTACGGTCGAACTCGGCGGCGGTGTTGATGGCCGCCGGCAGTTCCTGGTGGTTGTGAGCTTTGGAAATGCCTACCGAGGAACCCAGGTTGGCGGGTTTGACGAAGACCGGGTACTTTAGTTTCGTTTCCACCAGGCGTTGCACCTTCCTGGGATCGCGTTCCCAGTCGCGGCGCAGCACGGTGACGTGCTTCACCAGGGGCAGGCCGGCGCTGCGAAACAGCTGCTTCATGACGTCCTTGTCCATGCCGGCGGCTGAGCCCAGAACGCCGGCGCCCACATAAGCGATGTCCGCCAATTCCAGCAGACCCTGGATGGTGCCGTCTTCGCCGAAGGTGCCATGCAGCACAGGGAAGACCACGTCCACCTTGATAACGTTGTCAGTCCAGCGCCGGGCCATGGCGGCGCCACCATCGGGCTCAAATGAAGTCATAGCTCCGGTGGTGGAGTGCACGGGCACAGGCGGAACCACCACGGATTCTCCCTTGGCCAGCACGGCCGCGCCGGGGGTGTAATCGGGGTCGCCCGCGCGCAAATGTCTTTCTTCGTGGCCTTGGCCGATGTTGTTGCTGCGCAGCAGTTGCTCGGCGCGACCGGCCGTTACCCAGCGGCCTTCCTTGGTGATGCCAATGGGGACGACCTCGTATTGTTCCTTATCAATGGCGTCGAGAACGGATGCGGCGGAAAGCAGCGAAACTTCGTGCTCGCCGCTGCGCCCGCCGAAAAGAATGCCTACCCGGATTTTGCTCATGAGAAAGGGGTGCTCTCCCCAGTCTGAATAAGGTCGTGCTCCGAGTCAACGACCATGGGGTTCACAAAGGTATACGGGAGTGCATGGCCCCTGGAATTGAAGAATGACGATTGAAGAATGAAGATTGAAAACCGCCCGGGTTTAGGGTGGAACAAGAGAGTAGGCCTTCAGCGAAATTCGCCCTGGTCTTCATGCTTCATTCTTGATTCTTCATTCCTCAATTCCAGGCGGCGCAGCCGGCAATCGGAACCTGCACAAGAGCTCGCCCGGCGCCGCCGGTTCTAAAGAATCTTTTTGCCGAAGGCGGAGAGGGTCAACTCCACGGCCAGATCGGCCGTGCGGTTGTGCTCGTCAATCACCGGATTCACCTCGACAATTTCGAAGCTCAGCATGCGGGCGTGGTCGGCGATAATTTCCATGGCCAGGTGGCTT
>DATGGJ010000443.1:0-6426 GCA_035308585.1 Terriglobales bacterium | reverse complement strand
ACGCTACCCTGAAGAAATGTCATCCTGAGAAGCACGAGCCGCGCTTGCGCGGCGAGCAACGAAGGCCTGCTTTTCGCTCACCAACAGCTGAAAGCTATCCTGTTTACGCCCGCTGAATCTTCGGCGGCATTTCCAAATCTGAAAATGTAAACCTGAAGACTTCGCCTTTTCGCACGTTGGTCACCAGCACCGGCCGGAAGCAGGCGATGCATGTGCCGCCCTTGCTGCGCACGCTGGGATAGACAATTCCAGAAGACCCCGATTGCAGCAGCTGGGCGGCCAGCGCCTGCGCGGCAGTGTATTCTTCCGGGTCCAGGTAATGCGCCCGCTCCTTTGCCCGGCGGAGATCGTGGAAGGGGGCGTGAAAATCCGCCAGATAGTCGAGATAGTCGGCAACATCCTCTTCTTCCCACGCGGTTTCCCGCAACCAGAGCTGCCGGTGGTGGGCCACTTCCGCCTGCGACGTTTCCAATTCGAATTCCGCGTACCAGGCGCCGCGGTCGGCCGAACTGAAGCGGCCCCCGGATGGCGCAGGGTGGCAGAACGCCGCGTTGATGATTCGATAAGAAGGAATCCCGAACACCAGTTCCCTCATGTCAATGCCCGGCGCCAGCCCCGACTCCGCCAGCAGGCGGTCGTTGGTGGCGTTGTCCAGCTCAAAAACGCGATTCAGTGTTTCCTCACCATCGGTCAGGCGGGCGAGAACCGAAACACCCCCATCGGTAAACTGGGCGGCAATCAGGCGGTGCGTGTCGCGCTGGTCTACTTCGCAAGTGCTCAACAAGGCTTATCCCCGGCGGCTGTCCAGCAGGCGGCGAACGGAGAGCATGCCGGGCATGCCGCCTCGCGTCAGCACCAGCAGAGGAGGTTCATTGTGAAACATGGGATTGGAGTTGGGACGTGAAATCCACTGCTGGGCCAGCTTCTGGCTGAACAGAATGTTCAGCGCCTTGAAGATGCCGATAAGCAGTGAAATGCGGGTGAGCTCATCCTGGGTCAGGATCCCTCGGCGGCTCTTCTTCAGCTCGAAGTACCTTCCGTTGGAGATGCCGCCCAGCAACGCCATGGCGTCTTCGTTGCGTATCTCCCACACCTCAATGATGCGAAAAAAAACCTCTATCGCCGCGTGGCTCAATCGTTTACGTGTCTTAGGGTCGGTTAAATCGGGTACTTTTCTCAGGTCCAGGCCGAGGTCCGGAAGCGCTGTGGTCAGAGCCATCGGTTTCTCCAAATATGGATATAATTATATCCAATTATGGACAAAAGTCAAAAAATGAACCCCGCCATGCAGTTGCACCTCGACTTTTCCCTTGGCGACCCCATTAACTCCTTATGCCTGCTGGACTTGCCTGGAAATGACAGCCGCCGGAAGCTCTCCGCGGCCTCAAAATCACCCCAAAAATGGCGATTTCAAGGGGTTTTCAATGCGAAAAACGTTGCCGGCGAGGCCTGAAAGCAACAGCCAAGAGCTGGAAAGCCAGCCAGTTCGTCAGCTAGCCGCGCCTCAATCCAGTTCGTACGCGTGCAGCTTGCTCAGCAGGGTGCGGTAGGAGATGCCTAGCCTCTGGGCGGCGTCATTCTTGTTCCACTTGCAGGCGCGCAGGGTGGATTCGATGCGGGCGCGCTCCGTTTTCTTCTCGTCGGCGGTGTCGCTCGCCAAGCCGAGGTCGGCGGCGTGAATTTCGCCGTCATTGAGGATGGCGGCGCGTTCCATCACGTTCTGCAGTTCGCGCACATTGCCCGGCCACGGGTGCCGGCGCAGGGCGGCGCGTGCGTCGGAAGCCAGCGCCAGGCGGGGTTTTCGCAACTCCCGGCGAAAACGTTCCAGAAAATGTTGGGCCAGCAGTTCCACGTCGTCGCCGCGCTCGCGCAGGGCGGGAATGCGGATGGGAAAGACGGCCAGACGGTAGTAGAGGTCGCGGCGAAACTCTCCCCCCTCCGCCGCCCCTTCCAGGTCGCGGTTGGTGGCGGCGATCACACGCACGTCCACGGTGATACTGGAGTTGCCGCCGAGGCGCTCCATCGTTCGCTGCTCCAGCACGCGCAGCAGCTTGCCCTGCGCTTCCAGGGGCAGCTCGCCAATCTCGTCCAGGAAGATGGTGCCCCCGTCGGCCATTTCGAATTTGCCCAGCTTGCGCGCGTTGGCCCCGGTAAAGGCGCCGCGCTCGTGGCCGAAGAGCTCATTCTCCACCAGGGTTTCCGGGATGGCGGCGCAGTTGAGGGCCACGAACGGCTTGTTGCCGCGCGCGCTCAGCTGGTGGATGGCGCGCGCGAACAACTCCTTGCCGGTGCCGCTTTCGCCCAGCAGCAGGACGGTGGTGTCGGTGGCGGCAATGCGCTGCATTTCGCGCGCCGCCGCCAGCATGGCCGGATGTTCGCCCACCATGCGGGGAAAGCCGTAGCGCTGCGCGTACTCCTCCTTGAGCACCAGGTTTTCGCGCAGCAGTTGCTGGCGTTCAATGGCGCGGGCCAGCAGGTGTTTTAAATGCTCCAGGTCAACCGGCTTCTGGATGAAGTCGTAGGCGCCGTCGCGCATGGCCGCCACCGCATCCTGAATGCTGCCATAGGCGGTCATCACCAGCACAGGCAGGGCGGCGTCGGCTTCCAGGGCCGCGCGCAGCACGTCCATGCCGGTGCCGGAGGGCAGCTTGAGATCGGTGAGGACGGCGGAAAAATGCTGCTGCTCCAGCGCCGATAAGGCGTCCCCCAGCTGCGCCGCGGGCGTGACCGCGTAACCCATGCGCTTCAGGGCATGGGTCAGCATTTCGCGCAGCTCGTCCTTATCTTCGACCAGGAGAACGCTGTCCATCGCGCTCAGTCAGCCACGGAGGCGGGCATGCCGGTCCTGCGAGCGTCTTCCTGCATGCCTTCCAGCTTCTGCTTGGCTTCGTCCAGCTTCTTCTGCTTGGCGTCCAACTGGGCGCGGTATTCACGGTCCTGCTTGGCCCAGTCAGCCTGGTTTCTTAGGGCGTTGCCGGCGTCGGCGTAGTAGGCGGCGGCGCGCAGGCGGTACTCGCGCTGCATGACGTCAATTTCCCGCTCCAGCAGAGAGATTTGCTGCTTCTGGGCGGCGAAGCGCCCTTTCCATTGCTGGATGGCCGCGTCGCGTTTTTCGGCCAGGGTTTGCTGGTCCGCCTTGGGCTTGCCCGGGGCGCTCTTGTCAGCGCCGGCGGTAGTGTCGCCGCTGTCGGCTGCCTTGGCGCTGTCCTCCTCCGGCGCGGGGGGCTGGCCGGTCACGCTGATGGGCGCGTTGGTGGGCAGATTGTCATTGGTGAACACCTTGGCAGGCGGTTTATGGGCGTTCTGCTTGCGGGTCTGGCGCGCCACGTCGGCAAGCGACTGCGCTCCCGCCACTCCCGCCAGCAGAATCACCGCAACCATGCACAGATGGTACGTGCGTTTCATATTCTTCCCCTTCCCGAGCACGTGCGTACTCAGGCTACTTGGTTGACCTGTCGTGGGGGAGTACTGGCCCGTGTTCTAGCCCGCTGCCGGCGCCGCCCGGGCCAGGGCCGGAGCCGGAAATGCCAGCGTAAAAGTTGTTCCCCAATCTCCGCTGGAGACGGCTATGGTGCCGCCGTGCTCGCTAACAATGCGGTGCACCAGCGCCAGGCCCAGGCCGGTGCCCTGCGCCTTGGTGGTGAAGAAAGGGATAAAAATTTTGCCCAGGCGGTCCTGGGGAATGCCCTGTCCATTGTCGGTGATGGTGAGGCGGGTGCCGTGCTCGTCGGTGGCGGCCATCACTTTCACCTGCACCGGGGTGCCGTTGCGCGCGGCCTCGGCGCTGTTGCGCAGCAGGTTGGAGAAGGCCTGCCGCAGCGCCGTGGGATCACCCTCCAGCGCCAGCCCGGCGGGCACATCTTCCAGGTGCAACTCGAGGCTGCAGTCGCGGGCGCAATTCTCCAGCACGGCGCGAAGCACTACCGGCTCATTGCGCAGCGCCTGGGGACGGGCAAAGGCCAGGAAGTCGGTGACCACCCGCGCCAGGTTGCCGGTCTCGCTTTCAATTTTGCGGGCGAAGTCGTGCACCACATCCAGCTGTTCTTCCCCGGTGAGCATCTGCGCGTAACCGGAAATCGTAGCCAGGGAATTCTTGAATTCGTGGGCGATGCCGGCCGACATCTCGCCCAGGGAAGCCAGGTTCTCGCGCATGCGCACCTGACGGGAGAGGCGGTTGATTTCAGTCAGGTCACTGATCAGGCAGGCGGCGCCCAGGCTTTTGCCGGCGCCGCTCAGCACCGGGGAAACGGTCAGGCCGAGCACGCGCTCCTCGCCCGCGGGGGTGACGTACTCGGTTTCCAGGCGGCGTGATGAGGTGCCCTCGCGCAGAGCCGCCTGTACCGCACTGATGGCGGTGGCGGGTGCAGGGTCCGCCTCGCCGCGGTTAAGGAGGCGCGCGCCGCGGAAAACGTCGCGGGCATGCAGGCCGGATATGGAAGCAAAGCCGAGAATGTTGCGGGCCGCCGGATTGGCCTGCTGCACCAGACCATTGGGGTTGAACAGCAGCACCCCGCTGGGCAGGTTGGAGAGCAGGGAGGCGCTGATGTTTTCCGAGGCGCGGGCGCGTTCGCTCTCCGCCCGCCGCAATTCCTGCAGCTGCTTTTCCTGTTCCTTCAGGCGCTCGATGACGGCATGGTAGGTCTCCAGCGGGAAGAGAGGATTGGAGGCGCGCAAAGGCTCGGGCGCGGTCTCCTCGCTGATCTCGCCGCGCAACTTGCGGATGAGGACGACGCCCACGGCCAGGGCGAAGCCAGCGGCCATCAGGCCGATCAGCATGCGTATGACCACCGGATTGGCCAGGGCCCTCACGAGAACTGCCCCCAATACCAGCCCAGCACCTGGTTTCCGAAGAAGAAGGCGAACATGGCTACCACGCCGAGGAAGACACCAAAGGGCATTTCATAGCGCCGGTACACCAGCTTGGCCGATTGCCAGGCCCGCTGGCGCGCCACCGCAGGACGCCGCTGCCGCCAGCGCCGCGTGCGCTTCATCCAGACCACCAGCACCGTGCCCACGCCAAAGAGCGAGCCCAGGACAGAGGCGGCAAACAGGGTGAACACAGTCAGCTTCAGGCCGAGGAAGGCGCCGATCATGGCCATGAGCTTGACGTCGCCAAAGCCCATGCCTTCCACGCCGCGCACCCCCTGGTAGAGCTTGCCGGCGCCGTAAATGAAAGAAGCGCCGACAATTGCGCCCAGGATGGCGTCGGCCAGCGAGATCAGGTGCCAGGACACATCGGAGCTGACGGGCAGGTTGATGACTCCCGGCAGAAAGCGGGCCAGCAGATCATTAACCGGCACAAACAGGCTGAAAACCAGGCCCAGAGCCAGGCCGGAGAGGGTCATCTCGTCAGGCAGGAGCTTGGTTTCGGCGTCGGTGAAAATCAGTCCGAGAAGCAGGAAGCCGAAAACACAGTACTTCAGGGCCTCGAGAGTGAGCCCAAAACGCGCATAAACACCCACGAAGAGGGCGGCGGTGAGCAGTTCGACCGCGGCATAGCGCGCGCTGATGGGGGCATGGCAATGGCGGCAGCGGCGGCCCAGCAAAAGCCAACTGAGGACCGGGACGTTGTCATAGAAGTGTATGGGAGTGTTGCAGTTAGGGCAGGCGGAGCCGGGGCTGACGACGGACTTGTCGCGGGGCAGGCGGTAGATACACACGTTCAGAAAGCTGCCGAAGCACAGCCCGAAGACAAAGATCGCCGCTGCGATGACAGGCTCCACCCTTGAAGCGCTAAAGCCTCTTTTCTCGCGAGATTAGGTTCATTATACGGCGCTATATGCGGCTAACCCCAAGATGACCAAAGGCATATTGACCGTCGGGGTAGTTAGTAGCTGGTAGTTAGTAGTTGGTAATGGGTGGTGTTCTGGGCACGCGGAGGACCGTGAGAAGCAATCAAGGCATTCGCGACAGTAATATTGCGCCGCGCCAGTAGCCCGTCCAACAACTGGCGAGGACGGCCACGCTCATAGAAAAGAACCAAGCGCGCGGCACACACCTCCATCGCCAGCTGGTGAACTGCCCCCACTCAAGCCAAAAGCGGGCTTGAGTGGGCCACCGGCCATCGGCCAAAAGCATATTGACGGTTGGGTAGGGGTGGCGGGGCAGGCGGGCTTCCAGGGCGGGCCCGATTGGTGAAAGCAGGGGTTCAGCGCCGCAAATGACCGTCGGGAGCAATGGCGAACAACCCCGATTGGGCAATTCGTTCGGAGAATGCCGCCTGCTCCAGGGTCAGATAGGTCCCATCGGGTTGGCGGTGGCGCTGCCGGTGCTCGCGGGCATGCTCTTCTGACCAGAAGAATACGGTTTGAGTTCAATAGTCGTGGATGATGTTGGGGCCGCTAAAGGTATTCCAATCCAGGTCGGGCTCGAACAGCAGCGGCGAGGCTTGCGGAGAAGTAACCCGCCAGCGCAGTTCCTCGTCCA
>DATGGJ010000442.1:0-13847 GCA_035308585.1 Terriglobales bacterium | reverse complement strand
CGCCTGGCGGACGGCTGGTCTATTCCACCTGCTCGCTGGAGCGCGAGGAAAACCAGGCGGTGGTGGAAGAGTTGCTGACAACCCTCTCCAGCCTTCGCTTGCTCGACTGCCGCGTCGAATTGCAAGCCATGGGGGAGCGCGGCGAACTGGTATGGCAGGGCGTGGATTCGATCACCGACGGGCCGTTTCTGCGCACTTTGCCGGGCGTGCACCCGTGCGATGGATTCTTCGCGGCGATGCTCGCGAAAACCGTTTAACCACAGAGGACACGAAGGAGCACAAAGGAAGACCATGAATAAAGTGATCACTCACCAGACCAGCCTTGCAGGCTCGAAGCATGCATGGGGTCCTTCAGCTGCGCTCAGGAAGACAGGGTGAGAATAGCTTTGTAGTTGGTAGCTAGTAGTTAGCAGTTGGCTGATAGTTTCCGATCCGCGAGCGACCAACTACCAGCTACTAACCACCAGCTAGCGCTGTACTTCGAAATTCACCACCGTGCCGGCGGTCACTTTCTGCCCGGGCGCGGGGCTCTGGCCCACGATGAGGGTGGCCGTTGTTCCAGAAGGGGAAGCGGGTGCCGGCGCCGCGTTGCCCGGAGGCGGCGCGGGCGTTCCCGGGCTGCCGGGCGGCGGTTGCACCGTCAGGTTTCCCAGGTGCAGGCCCGCCTTCTCGATGTCGGCGCTGACCAGGGCGAGCGGCTGGCCAACAAAGTTGGGCATCACGAAGGCCGGCGGATCGGGAGGCGCGGCCACCAGCACGCTTACTCGCGGCGCCGAAACTTCGTGCGCGTTGGCCGGCGGATCCTGGGCCACCACCATGCCGGGCGCGGGACTGGCAAGGTGTGCGCTGGCCTGCGTGCCCATTTCCAGGCCGCGCTCGCGAATGTTGATTTCCGCGGCGCGCCCGCTCTGCCCCACCACGTCAGGAATAGCCACGCGCTGCGAGCCCAGGCTTTCCGCCGCCCGCACTTGCCAGCCGCGGCGCACCAGCGTGCCGGCGTCGGGCACCTGCGACATGACCCGGCCAAACCCAACCTGGACGCTGTAAAAGCGCCGCTCTACGGTGAACGTGAGGCCATTCTGCATTGCGAGCCGCTGCGCCTCCGCCGGCATCATGCCTACGAAGTTGGGGACCGCCACCTCCCGCCCATGAATAGCCAGACGCATGGTGGTGATGGCCGACACCATGGCCACCATGAGCAAAATCATGGCCAGGGAGAGCAGGCGAAACATTGTCTTTACGCGGACGATGGAGTGATTTTAGCCCGTTTTCACCACGGAGACCCGGAGAAAACCGATCATTGACGATTGTTGATTGACGATCGTTTACTGCCGATTGACGAATTCCCACCGCGGAGGCCCCGAAGGTTATCGCCCCCGAGAGCCGAGAGTCAATTGCTAACGACGAACCACCAGCTACCAACTACCCATTACCAACTACCGTTTTAATGCGTTTCGTCGGCGGTGGGCGCGCTGTCAGGCGTGTCCACCTTCTGGGCCACGGCCCCGGGCTGAAGCGGAGGCGGGGGCTGAAAGTCGCCAGGGTCGTGCCCTTGCAGCGCCGCCGCCATAAACTCCATCCAGATGGGCAGCGCGGCCCGCGCCCCGGTTTCTTTGTTGCCCAGCGATTTCTTCTGGTCGAATCCCACCCACACGCCGCAGGTCAGGTTGGGGGAGAAGCCGATGAACCAGGCGTCCGTGAAATCATTGGTGGTTCCGGTTTTGCCCGCCAGGGCGTAGGGCATGCGGCTGGCGGCCACGGCGGTGCCATGCAGCACCACCTCGCGCAGCATGGAAGTCATAATGCGGGCGGTGCGCTGGCTGATCACGTCGCGCACGTCGGGATAGTTCTCCTCCAGCAAACGGCCGTCGTAGTCTGTAACCTTGCTGATGTAGCGCGGCAACAGGCGTACCCCATCCTCGGGGAAGACGCTGAAGGCGGAGGTCTGCTCCAGCACGGTGGCATCGGCGGCGCCCAGCGCGATGGGCAGGTAGTCGGGAATTTCTTCGCTGATGCCAAAGCGATGGGCGTAGCTGATGACCCTTTCGATGCCAACCTTTTCCGCGGTTTTCAGGGCGGGGATGTTGCGCGAGTTGGCCAGGGCGCGGCGCAGGGTGATGTTGCCTTCAAATTTCTCGTCGTAATTGTGCGGAATGTAGGGTCCGGAAGGCGTGTTGAAGGTAACGGGAGCGTCCAGCACCACGTCCTCGGGCGTGGCTCCCTGGTCTATGGCGGCGGTATAGACGTAGGGCTTGAAGGACGAACCCACCTGCCGCTCCGCCTGGGTGGCATGGTTGAACTTGGAAATATCGAAGTCGCGCCCGCCCACCATGGCCTTGATATCGCCGGTGGCGTTGTCAATGGCGACCAGAGCGCCCTGCACGCCTGAATCCTGCTCCAGCATGACCCGCGCCCGGTTGTCATGCCCCAGGGAAACAACTTTGACATAGGCAACGTCGCCGGGGGCCAGCAGTTGGGAAACGCGCTTGCCGGTCCAGGCTACTTCGGCCGGGCCGAGAGAGGAGAGGTAAGGGCCAAGCTTCGCCACCGCGACGCCGCCCGCAACCTCGATGACCAGCGCATGCGCGTAGCTGCCCGGCTCCAGGGTTTCATCCCAGTCGGGATTGTGGTAGCTCTCCAGCGTCCGGCCTTCCAGCAGCACGTTTTCCAGGCGCCCTTTCCAGCCGTGCCGGTGCTCGTAGGCAGCCAAACCATCCAGCACCGCCTGGTTGGCGGCTTTCTGCATGTCCATGTCGAGGGTGGTATAGACGCGCAGTCCGCCCTGGTGCACCTGGTCACTGCCATATTTTTTCTCCAGGTATTGCCGGATCTCTTCCACGTAATAAGGCGCCAGGGAATTGGGGTCGGTCTGCAAATTCAGGCGGATGGGCTCTTCCTTGGCGGCGGTGGCCTGGGCGGCCGTAATTATGCCGTCCTCCAGCATGGAGTTGATGACCAGGTTGCGGCGGCGCAGAGCGCGTTCCGGATTATTGATGGGAGAGTAGTAATTGGGGGCCTTGGGCAAGCCCGCCAGCAGGGCTGCTTCCGGCAGGGTCAGGTCGCGGGCGTGCTTGCCGAAGTAGAACTCGGCGCCGGTTTCAAAACCGTAAACCCCGTGGCCGAGGAAGATCTGGTTGGCATAGAGGGTGAAAATCTGCGCCTTGGTGAAACGGCGCTCAATCTGGATGGCCAGCAGAATCTCCTCCAGCTTGCGGCCGTAGGTGCGTTCCGGAGAAAGGAACAGGTTGCGCGAAAGCTGCATGGTCAGGGTGGAGGCGCCCTGCACTTTGCCGCCGGAGATAAGGTCGCGGTAAGCGGCCCCCAGCACCCGCCATATGTTCACGCCCCAGTGCTTCTCAAAATTCTTATCCTCAATGGAGATCACGGCTTGGCGCAGAACCGGCGGGTAGTCCTCGAATCGCGCCACCACGCGCCGCTGCAGGGCGAACGAACCGATCACCCGCCCCTGGTCGTCGTAGAGTTCGGTGTTGGATATGGGACGGTAGTGCTCCAGGTCGTCCACCTGGGGCAGGTCGGTGTTGTAAACAAACAGCAGGCCGGCCAGCGAGCCCACGCCCGCCGCAGCCAGCACCAGCAGCCCGTAGACAATCCAGCCAATCAGCCGGCGCCGGGCGGCGGCTTCTTCGGGAGTGCGCACCTCGACTGGGGGACGGTCTGCGTCCAGCAACTTCATGAAAGGATGAGTTCAGCATAGCACCAGCCCAAGCAGCCGGGGAGCGGCGGAAGCCGGGCAGGCATGTGAATTGACAACGGAGCCCGGGCTCATGGCCAGCGGCGGAAAGCTGGCGCTCCAAAAACAAAGCCCCTTGCTTGCGCAAGGGGCTTTTCGAGGGGACGTGCTGGTTGAAAACTTATTGCTGCTGGGGCTGCTGCGGCTGCGCCGGGGCGGCAGGAGCGGTCTGGCTGCCCTGCGTGCCGGTTACCGAGCCCAGCTGTTCCAGGTCATTCTTCATCAGGCTGACTTCCACCCGCCCGCCGCTGATGCGCTTGGCCTTGCCGCCTTCGGTGGCGACAGGGGCATTGCCCATACCCAGCAGGTAGATGCGGTACACGGGAATGTCGTGGTTCAACACCAGGTAACGGACCACGGATTCGGCCACCTTCTGCGAGTTCTGGATGGCGGCCTGGCCGCGGCCGGAGGAGAAGCCCTGCACTTCGATGATGTAGCCGCGCTGGTTCGCCAGCGGGGTGGCCATCTCATCCAGCGCTTCCTTGGCCCGCTTGCTCAGCACGCTCTGGCCGGGACGGAAACGGATCTCGGTCTGCGTGGTGGGCTTGTACTGGTCAATGTTGCTGACTACCTGTTCCACCGTGTTGAGATGGGTGGTAGCGGTGTTGGCCGTCGTCTGCGCCGCCTGCGCCCGGTTGCCGGCGTCCACGGCGTGCTGGTCGGCTTCGTTGGCTTTGTTGGTGGCCAGCTGGATGCCCTGCTGGGCGCGGGAATCAACGTCCTTGATGTCCTTGGCGTTCTGCGCCGTGAGGTCGTCGAGTTCGTTCACCCGGTCGCGGACGGGCGAGAGCTGCCGCTGCACATACTTTTTGCGGGCGAAGGGGTTCAGCTTGCCCCAGAAGCCCTGCTTCTTGTCCACCACCAGGGGCTGATGCGCGCCCGAGGTCTGGGTGCCGGTCTGGGCATTCTTATCGGTTTGCATGGCCGGCTGTTGCGTGCTCTGGTCGGCCGGTGTCTGGGTCTGGGTCGCGGCCGGCTGCTGCGCGGTCGGCTGCGACTGGTCCGAAGTGGTCGAGTTTTGCTGTGCCAGAACCGGGACCGAGAGGGCCGCGGCCAGCAACAGCGCCATCCATACGCGATTCTTCATTGGAAATCCTCCGAGTTGGGGAGCTTCGGGGCTCCGCTCCATTGCGCTTTTAAGCGCTCTTTCTTGAATTAATCCCGTCCCGAACCTGGGTTCCTTGCGAAGCACCCTTGCGAGCCGCCTCGCCAAAACCGGGGATAAAATGTCGTCCTTGCGGACGCGCTCCATCTTCCTGTAATCAACTGAGATGCCAAACTGCCGCCGGACCGGCATTCGTAAGTTGCTCAATCACAATAAATTGTAGCGCCTTTCAGGGCGCTAAGGGGAGCCGGAGGGGGCAGGCAGAGTAATTTTGATAGACAAGATATAAAAAGTGCCGCCAGGAGCGAAAAACGGGAGGGCAGGCGTTGCGGCCGAAAAAGGCATGAAAACCTGAAAAAGAGGGGTCCAGTCCCCTGCCCGGCGGCCAAATTCCCCAGGTTGTTCCGATTATCTGGTGGCTTGGGCGAGCGGCCCGGGCGACCTGGTGGAACAGATTGCCCAGTTCCGCCGCCAGGAGTCAATGCAGGCCGCGAACTGGGAGCATCTATTCCGGGCGGCAGCCATTCGCGTCAATCGGCAAACATCAGCCGCGCGCGAACTTTGAGAAATCCTCAGCCCGCAAAGGCTTGCTGAAGTAGTAGCCCTGAACCTCGTCGCAGCGATGTCTGCTCAGAAAGTGCATTTGCTCCTCGGTTTCCACGCCTTCCGCGATGACTTTCAAGTTGAGGCTCTTGGCCATGCTGATAATGGTGCTGGTAATGGCGGCATCATCGGCATTGGCGGTGATATCCCGCACAAAGGAACGGTCAACTTTGAGCTTGTACACGGGAAAGTGCCGGAGGTAGCTAAGGCTGGAATAGCCGGTCCCAAAGTCGTCAATGGAGAGCTTCACACCTGTATCCTTCAATTGACACAGCATGGAGACGATACCCTCGGCGTTGGACATGATCAGGCTTTCGGTGAGCTCCAGTTCGAGATATTTAGGCGGCAGACCGGTGTCGTGCAGCACCCTCCTGATCAGATCGAGAAAACCCTCCTGGCGAAGTTGGACAGCGGAGACATTTACCGCCACCGGAACCGCGGGAAGACCCTGATTGTGCCATTGGCGGGCCTGAGCGCAGGCCGTACGCAGCACCCATTCCCCGATCGGAATAATGAGTCCGCTGTTCTCCGCGATACGGATGAACTTGTCGGGCGGTACCAGGCCTAAACGAGGATGCTGCCAGCGCAGGAGTGCCTCGGCTCCAATCAGCTTGCCGCTGGCGACATCGGACTGGGGCTGGTACATCAGAAACAACTCATTCCTCTGCAGGGCGCCGCGCAGGTCGCTTTCCAGATTCAACCGCTCCACCACCTGGGCGTTCATTTCCGGGGTGAAGAACTGGAAATTGTTGCGGCCATTTTCCTTGGCGGAATACATGGCGGCGTCGGCGTTCTTGAGCAGGGCCACGGCGTCGGTGCCATGATCGGGAAAAATACTGATGCCCAGGCTGCAACCGATGCTGAGGGAACGTGTTTCAATTACGGCCTCGGCGGTCAGGGCGTCCAAAACCCGCCTGGCGGCGACGGCCACGTCGCCTATTTCTTTTACCCCATTCACCACAATGACAAATTCGTCGCCTCCCAAGCGGGCGACCGTGTCCTGATCCCGCGCCCATTTTTTGAGCCGGGTGGCGACCTCGTTCAAGAGCAGGTCGCCAGTGGCGTGGCCGAGCGAGTCATTGATGACTTTGAAGTGATCGAGGTCGAGAAACAACAGGGCCAGCTTCTCTTTGCGCCGGCGGGCGGCGGCCATGGCCTTGCTCAGACGGTCCTCGAGAAGTGTGCGATTGGGAAGGCCGGTGACCGCGTCGTAATAAGCCAAATGGCGAAGTTCCTGCTCCGCCCGCCGCCGCCGGCTGATGTCGAAGGCGGTTCCCTCGATAACGGGCGGCTGGCCGTCTTCGCTCTGCAGCAGCGCGATGTTGTGCAGGGCCCAGACTGGCGTGCCGTCTTTGCGCTTGAGCCGAATCTCATAATTGCTGAGTGAGCCTTCCTTGGCGAGCTGCCCAAGCAGAGCCCGCTCTTCGCCGGAGTCGTACAAAAGATCGGCGGTGGAGCGCTGCAGCAGTTCTTCGCGCGATGCATAACCCAGCATGGCCACCAAAGCCGGGTTGCAGTCGAGAATCTGGCCGCCGGCAGCGGCGCGGAACACCGCGGACAGATTGTTCTCGAACAGGGAGCGATAGCGCCTTTCCGAGCCGATCAATGCCAGTTCCGCCCGCTTGCGGGCCGTAACGTCGGAAAAAACGCCATCCGCGTAGCGCACGCCGTTTTCGATGTGCGTGCGCAGCGCCCGGTCATGCACCCAAATCCACTCGCCATTCTTGTGTTGAACGCGGTATTCCGCATCAAAAGATTCATTTTGGGAGAAGAGGTCCCGAAAACCCCGGGAAACCCGCTCCAGGTCCTCGGGGTGGATGCGTCCGAACCACAATTCGTCACCGCGCGTGCATATCTCTTCGGCGGTGTAGCCGTAAACGTCTTCCACGTTCTGGCTGATGTAAGTGGTTTGTCCGTCTTCCGAGGAAGTCCAGGTCACATCGGGCAGGTTGGCAAGCAGCCTGCGGTACCGTTCCTCGCTTCGCTGCAGCATCTCGGTATCGCGCTCGTGCTCGCTGACGTCCTGCTTAATGGAAACAAAATTGAGGATCTCTCCGCGCTCGGAGAGCACAGGAAGAATGGTCATCTCTTCGCTGTACAGGGTTGAATCCTTGCGGCGATTGACAATTTTCCCGTGCCACGCCCGCCCGGCGACGATGGTGTCCCACAATTCCTTGTAAAAACCCTGGGGATGGGTTCCGGAACTCCATACCCGGGGAGTGCGGCCAATCACTTCTTCGGCGGCGTATCCCGTGACCCGCGTGAAGGCGGGGTTGACCCAGAGCACAATGCCTGCCGGGTCGGTGACGATAACGGAGTTGGCGCTCGCCTCCAGGGCGGCGGCGCACAGGACCTCAAGAGAAATATGACGGTGGGAATCCAGCTGGATACCGGAACGCGGGGCAACGTCCGGCGGAGAATTCGAGCGGCTGGCGGAGTGGTTGCCGTTGCCCTGATTATTGCGCGGCGCCGCAATATGTTGTTTCTTATCCGGCATCCCGGTATCCCTGCCCTTTTGCCGGCCACGCGTACACCGCCGGCGACGGTGGCAGCCTTGTCAACAGAGCAGGAACACAGAAGCACAAAGCAATCGACTGAGCTGCCGGTCCTAGAATTATCAGCCACAGGGCGGGACATCCGTGACAGCTGTCACAAGAAAGGCATTACGTTGGTAATGGAATTGGCCCGGGGCATGAGCGGGCGAGTGGCGGCGTGGTTCGGGGCAATCGGCGACAGAGCAGCGGCCGGGATTAACTGGTGCGGCGCTCAGCCTGGCGGCGTCGGCGCGGCAGCCACAGGCGCACCACGATGGTAATCAGCAAACATACGCCCAAGCCGAAGGTGACCAGACCGCCGGTGAGGTGCATCCAGATGGCGACCAGCCAGAAGACCGCCAGTACGACGACTGCTATCCAAAGTAACAATTGAGGGCCTCAGTGTTACCAGAATGTAAATGATGATAGCTCGGGGGCGGTGATTGGATAATAGCCCGGAGGTGCCATGCACACTAAGACCGGACCTTAGCCGCAAGGACCGGATTTCTGGCGGCTGGGGTACGCTTCACAGAATCCGGAGAGATTGCCGGAAACGTCTGCGGGCAAGCCCAAACACCGGCAAGACGGGCCTGAAGGGTCGCCCGTCACAGCGAGCGCAAAAACTGCAGCAGCGCCTCCTGGTCCTGGGGCTTCAATTTGCCGAAACGGCGGGTGACGTCGGTGGCTTCCCCGGCGTGGCGCAGGATGGCATCGCGCAAAGTCACGGCTTCGCCATCATGCATCAGGCGGCTGCGCAGGCGCACGCCCCACAAAGGAGCGGTGCGGATCTTGAAGCGGGCGGAGTGGTATTCCTCGACGGAAAAATTCTTCCATTTGGCCTGGTAGATCTTCGGACCATAGTGTTCCTGCATGGGAACAACGATGCCGTCGCCCGTCCCGACGTTATGCAGGAGAAAATCGGAGTAGGGGTAAAAAGTCTTGTCGCCCAGGGACTCGGGAACGGTGAAGGCGCCGCCATCCACTTTGCTGCCGGCGGGCGCGGTGGTCAAGGAAACAACGTGGCAGCTGGCACAGCCGATCTTGGTGAAGAGCTGCAGGCCGCGACGCGCCTCAGGAGTAGCCTCCAACTGAGGATCGCGCGCCGGCGCCTTGGTGGCGCGGATAAAGCGGGCAAAGTGGTCCAGGTCGTCGAGGCCGTCGGTATCCGGCTTGTCGTTGGGTTCGGCGGCCGTGTTGCAGAGGGTTGTGACCTCATTGGGGAACAGGCGGGTGGTAATGCCCATTTCGTTGAGGTAGGCGTCGCCGGAAAAGGAGAGCAGGCTGGCATGCTGGTCCTTCCAGCCGAAGCGGCCCACACCGGTCTGCCCCGGCGCTTCCAGCACAGGAACATAAATCACCTGGCCGCAAATTTTGTGGTGACTGGCTTTGCACTGCTTCTGGGCAAGCTCGACCAGGGTCTGGTCGGCGACCGCTTCCACATAGCCATCGCCCAGAACCCCGACGGTGAGGCGAGTGGTGCGGATGTTTTCCGAGTCCGGCACCCGTTCCTGAATTTGGGTGGCGGGATACGCGGCGTTGGGGCAGATGGCGCGGTCGTTGACCAGGGTGCGCCCGGTGATTGTCACCGTGCCGTCGGCGATGGGTATGTTCGCGGTCTGGAAGCGGTGGTCCGGACCTTCGTGGCCCACGCGCAACTCGGCGACCTGGCTGTTGCCGCCGGAAGTGGGGTTCTGGTGGCACTCGCGGCAGGACTGGGCGTTGTAGAGCGGCCCCAGGCCGTCGCTGATGCCCTCCACCTCGTCGAATTTGGCCTGGTCGGCCTGATGCGTGGCCTGGTCCACCAGGCCGTTGCTCTGATTATCGAAGCCGGTGGGCGCTTCCGAAGACGGCGCCCCGGCAAGAGTGATGGCGAGACTGAGAACGGCGGCGAACAGCAGGCTTTTCATTAGCCCTCCTGGCTCAATGCGAGGGTTGGATTTTTTGGGGACCGAAGGCGCGCCGACTTGCTCCGTCCATCATGCCCCTGATTGGCGGGCGGGCGCGGAAAAAGTTGAGGGGGGTGGGTATCTGGAACGTCATTCTTCGCGCGGATACTCGGGCAAGAGCCTTAAAGGCAAAGAGCCCGCCGGGGCGATCGCGTCCAGCGGACTCCAGGAAGTTGAGGTGAAACGATTAGTCGCGAGCTAGGCGGTGCGGCTGAAGTGATTCTCGCCGCCCGGGGACTCCTCCAGCCCCTCTGGCTTCAGTTCCTGCTCACAGAAGCGCACCAGGCGGTCGAGCAGCTTGTGGCGGCCGCCGATCATGTGCAAACCGCTTTCGTGTTGATGTTCCTCGAGGATGCGGTTCAGGCGATTTTCCAATTCCGACATAGGACCTCACTGAGCACGGATTTGCCGAGCGCCAATTTCAGTTTAGCGCCTGGCTGCGGCCAGCGGTCATCAGAAAAGTTGATAGGGGGGATAGAAATTTCAAATGGGAGCCCGAGCTCAAGTTTCGATCTGGACGGAGCAGATGCGGCCCACAATGTAGTCGGAAGGAGACTTGCCAGCGAGAGCCAGCAGGTGGGTGGGATAGCTGTGATTTTCGGCTGGGAGCACCAGGGAAGAGGACTGCTGCTCGGCGTAACGGAGATAGCAGTGGCCGGCATGCATCACGGCGTACATGTTGCGTTCGTTGCGATGGTAGGGCAGGAGGGAGTTGTAGTGGCGGTCGAGCAGGACGAAGGCGCCGGGCAGGAGGCGGGGATACATGCTCATGCCGTCGCGGGCGCTGGCGCGCAGGAAAATGAAGCGCTGCCAGCGGGAGCGGTCGCCTTCCATGGCGGGGCGCAGACTACGGAGGAAGCTCTTGCTGATTTTGAAGGTGTCCTTGACCTGGTCGCGGGTAAAGCAGGGCAGAAAAGCGTTCAGGTCGGCGTCCACCAGAATAATGTTTTCAAACTCATCGCGGGGAGGAGGCACGATCCGGGCCCGGCAGTTGAGCTCCTTTTCATCCAGCAAATCGAAGATGGAGATGTGCTGGACGCAAAGCACGCGGTCGAGGGCTTCAAGGCTGAGGCCACGTTTGCAATTCAGAAAATTGGAAATGTGGGGCTGCTGGAAACCGGCCTGGCGGGCCAGTTGCAGGCCGCTGAGCTGGCCGGCGCGCACCCGCTGCAACAGGAGCTGGCGCAACTTTTCCTGCAAATCGCGGAAGTCCATGGGGCGCCCTCCGAGTGGTGCCCACCCGCGCCGATGACTGGCGCCTCCGGAAATATCTTATAGCTATAAGGTATAGCCTGAAGTAATGAAATTCCCAAGCTGCGGGAGGCAAAGCACATATACGGCTTGACCCAGAGTTGCGCGCGGCTATAGTGAAAACTGGATGCGATAATTTACTAACAGTATGCAGGTACGGACTCATGAAAAGCGGAGAGGCACCCACGGAGGAAGAGGTGTTTGTGCTCTTTCGCCGCAAGGTGCAGGAAGCAGAGGTGCTGTCCGCATCCATGGAACGGCTGCTGCAGACGCTGCGCTTTACCGGTCGTGTGAGCGTGGTGGTGCAGAACGGGCGCATTCTGAAGTCGGGTTACGAGGAAGGATACTTCCGGCGCCGGAACCAGGCGGGCAGCATGCTCGCAGAAGCGGTCAGCGAGGCTGGATAGCGGATCCGCAGCGGAGCGGGCTTCGTGGCTACAAGTAAATAGAGCAAGCAGGTCATCGTAAGCGAAACGAGCCCTGTTCGGGTTTTGTCCCACACGGACAAAACCGGGACAGGGCTTCTTTATTTGGAGGCAATCATGACATCCCAGATGGAGCCCTCGGTAGGGCTGGAACTGAAGTATTGCGAGCAGTGTGGGGGATTATGGCTACGGCGGCGGGGCAGCCAGGAGTGTTATTGCGCGGACTGCGCGCGCTTCCTGGAGGAAATCCCGCCGCGAACGCCGGATAACCGGCGGCGGGGCGGGTCGGGACCGCTGCGGCGCCGGATGAGGAAGCAGCAGCGCGAGCCGGGCATGGAACTGGTGCCGCTGGAGTATGTGATGGTCACGATGGAGCAGACGGAGAGAGAACTCCGCGAACGCGCGCATCTGGCAGCCACCGTGGAGGCGGCTTCGAGCCGGGAGACCGGATTATGAGCGCCTGTGAGGCGGCGCCGGCAGCACGCACCTGGCAGCGAGTGCAACTGAGCCGGAAGTTCCACCACCCTTCGCTCAAAAACACCCAGGATGGGGCCGGCTCCCATCGCCGGCCAAGAACGGCAAGGGGGGGAGCACTCCCCGATCCCGGGCTGTGGATATACCGACACCGGACCGCGGCGCTGCTGCAGCGCTATTTTCGCCTCTCGCTGGAAGTGGGGCGATTGCCCTCGGTACTGGGACGAGAGCTTTTCCGCAGCCGGTTCAGCCGGCGGCAGAACGCCGGTTTCGAGGATGCGGTGATTTTTGTGCACGACGTGGAGCACTGCCTGGAAGAACTGGACGGGTTTTCCCAGGAAGTACTGGTGTGGGTGGTGCTGCAGGGCTACTCGCAGGAGGAGGCGTCGCGGCTGCTGGGGTGCGCGCGACGCACGATTTCGCGGCACGTGCCGGAGGCGTTGGACCGGCTGAGCGAGATTCTGATTCGGGAACAGATGCTGTGAGAGCGCGCGGTCAAGAAGCGCCGCGGGAAAGCGCCGGCGGCAAGGAGGGGGAAGGCATGGAAGGCACGAAAGGCGTGGAAGACAAAAAGCAATCGAGAAAGAAGAAGGGGAAGGAGGCGAAGAAGAAAGCAGAACCGAAGCTGCGGGAGGTCAGGCGGCGGGCGGTGGCGGTGATGTGCCCGAAAGTGAAGGAGATCGCGGAGGCGCTGGCGAAGCTGGCCAAGGAGGGAAATTGCCAGGCGGCGAAACTGGTGTTCGAATTTCTGGGAATATTTCCGCCGCCGGAGGCAGAGGAGGAAGAGGACGATACCCTGGCCCGGTACCTGCTGCGGCAATTGGGCATTCCCGATCATCCCACGGAGGAAGAGATCACGAAGACGTTGTCCCCGGGGAATGAAGCAAACGCCGCTGACGTAGAATCATCCTGATAGAGTTGATTTGGCCGCGAGGCAGAGAGGGCGAACCCAACGGAATGGATATGACCTGGGTGACGGAGCGGATTGCGCTGGGCGGGGCGATCTGGAGCGACGAGAACATGCGGGAAGTGGCGCGGACCGGGGTGACACACATCATTGACATGCAGATCGAGTTCGACGACACAGAACTGGCGCGGCCGCACGGAATCGAGGTGCTGTGGAACGGGACGGATGACGATTTCCAGCCCAAGCCACCGGAGCTGTTCGAAAAAGGAGTGGAATTCGGGCTAGCGGCGCTGCAAGAGGACGGCTGCAAACTGTACATCCATTGCGCGGCGGGAGTACACCGGGCGGCGATGATGACGCTGGCCTTGCTGGGAGCGATGGGCTGGGAGATAACGGAGGCCATGGAAGTCATTCAGGGAAGGCGGCCGGTGGTGGACTTTGCCGATGTTTACGTGAACAGCGTCAAGAAGTATTTGCGCCAGCAGGAGGTGTCAAGAGGGGCAGAGAAGGCAAGTGACTCAGGCGACGGAGGAAAAGGGCGACGGGCAAAGGCGCGGAATAGAGCTTGAGTTTGCTATTCTGAATCTATCATCTGAAATTCAGAACTGAGCGATTGGGGCACGCTAACCGGCGTGCCTTTTTTTGTCGCATAGATTTTCATTCATCATCCTTCGCCTTCCCTGAGAACAGGCTGAAGACATAAAGAAATAGCAAGCCGCCGATGAGGGCGGCTTTTTTTGTGACCGACGAGAAGCGAGTAAACGGAGAAATCTGACTTTGAAAACAACAGCATGCGTGTTGCTGCTGGCGGCAGCGGCGTGGGCGCAGCAGGTAGCGGTGCCGCAAGGCGG
>DATGGJ010000441.1:0-4465 GCA_035308585.1 Terriglobales bacterium | reverse complement strand
ACGTACACGGGATGTGGCAGCTTAACCGGCCGGTCCTTTACGTGCAGCATGGGGAAGCGCCCCGGATATTCGTTGAAGTATTTCAGCGGATCCTGCCCCGCCGCCGTTATCCAGTACAAATCCATCTCCAGCTTCACCAGGTCGGGGTCGGTCTCCTTCAACAGAAGATCGTAAGGCACCTTCCCGTCGGTGGGCTTGAACTCGAAATCGTGGTTATGGTGCGCGAACTGCAGCCCGGCCTCCTTCACCTTCCTGCCAGTTTCATTGAAGAACTCCGCCATCTTCTTCCACTTGTCCAGCGAACCCCGGTCTTCCTCGTTGATCCAGGGATTCACGATGTACTCATGGCCGATCACGTGCGCCGCCTCGATCACCTGCGGCAGCTTGGCGCGCAACTCCTCCACCGGAATATGGGCCGAGGGCGCCACCAGGTGGTTGCGCTCCAGCACCGCCTTCACCTGCTGCGGCGTGCGCTTGAAATACCCCGCGAACTCCGTCTCCTTGTATCCCGTTGCCGCCACCTTGGCGATGGTGCCCTCAAAATCCTTGGCCATCTGATCGCGGACGGTGTAAAGCTGCAGCCCGATCGCGCCCAGTTTGTGCTCGTCGCCGGCAAATGCAGCCAGGCGGCTGAATACGACCGTGGCGGCGGCTGTTCCCAGAAATTCGCGGCGGTTCATCATGACTGGATTTCTCCTCGTTTCATCTGCTCGACCGCGTAGTGGCAGGCGCGCGCGGTCAGCGCCATGTAGGTGATGGAGGGATTTACGCACGACGATGAAGCCATGCATGACCCATCGGTCACAAAGAGATTCTTAATGTCGTGCGCCTGGTTGTAAGCGTTGAGCACGGAGGTTTTGGGATCGCGTCCCATGCGAGCCGTTCCCATTTCGTGAATCGCCAGGCCGGGAGCGTCGGCTTCCACGAAAGTCTGAATGTCGCGCCCCCCCGCCGCCGCCAGCATCTCCGCCGCCGCGATGGCGGCATCCTGCAGCAGCGCCTTCTCATTCGGACCGTAAGCGCAATTAATTTTCAGGATCGGAATACCCCAGGCGTCGCTGCGCGAGCGGTCCAGTTCGACGTAATTCTCGTGTTTGGGCAGGCACTCGCAGAATGCGCCCATATCGAAGTACCAGGGCCCGGGCTGCTTCAAGGAACGCTTGAGGTCAGCGCCAAAACCCGCCTGGTTCACTCCCCGCCGCCAATCCGACCGCTCTCCCCCACCCTGGTAGCCATATCCCCGCAGGAACTGCGACTTGCTCTTCACGTTGCGGAAACGCGGTATGTAGATGCCGTTGGGCCGGTTGCCAATGGAAATTTTGTCTTCATATCCGGGAATCATGCCCGAAGCTCCCGCCCCGGTGACGTGGTCCATCAGGTTGTGCCCCAGTTCCCCGCTGGAATTGGCCAGCCCGTTGGGAAACTGCGGCGTCGAGGAGTTGAGCAGGATGCGCGCCGATTCCAGCGTGGAAGCGCAGAGAAAAATGACTTGCGCCCGGTACTCCGTCGCCTGCCGGGTCTGTGCATCAATCACCCGCACCCCGGTCACCCGCCGGGTATGGTCGTCGTAGCTCAGGCTGTGAACCATGCTGTAAGGCCGCAACGTGACCTTCCCCGTGGCCAGCGCCACCGGCAGCGTGGCGTTCAGGCTGCTGAAGTAGGCGCGGGACATGCAGCCGCGATGGCAGGAGCCGCAGTAGTGGCAGGCCATGCGCCCGTTGTGCGGACGGGTGAGAACGGCGCACCGGCCGATGGTCATCATGCGCTCGCCCGGCCAATGTTTGCCGATGGCATCCTTCACCGCCACCTCGGCGCAGTTCATCTGCATGGCCGGCAGGAAGCGGCCGTCAGGCAACTGCGGCAAACCTTCCGCCTGGCCGCTGATGCCGGCAAACTCCTCCACATAGTCGTACCAGGGCGCGATGTCGGCATAGCGGATGGGCCAATCCACGCCGATTCCTTCGCGCGCGTTGGCCTCAAAGTCCAGATCGCTCCAGCGGTAGGTCTGCCGCCCCCACATGATAGAGCGCCCGCCCACCTGCCGCCCCCGAATGAACATGAAGGGCTTGTCAGCCGGTGTGGCGTATGGGTTTTCCAGATCGTTGACGAAAAATTTGGCCGCCCACTCGTCGCAGGCATAGCAGGTGCGCTGGATGGGCTGGGTCTTCAGTTCCTGCCGCCGGTCGCCCAAACCGCGAAACTTCACTCCCCAGGTGGGCACATGTTCGCAATAATCTTTTACCGGATCAATGGAACGTCCTGCCTCTAGCACCAGCGTATTCAGGCCCTTCTGTCCCAGTTCCTTCGCCGCCCAGCCCCCGGTCATGCCGGAGCCGACCACGATGGCATCGTAGGTATTAGCTGGCATTCGTCTTCCCTGATGCGGAGAGCGGAACACAGCCCTGGTAAGGACCCATGTGCACCGGCGGACGCCCCAATTCCTGGGTCCAGCCCACTTCGGACGTGTAGTAGCCGAACAGGGTAAGGCGCTTCATCTGGTAGAAGAAATTCTGCTCCAGCGGGTTCTCGGAGTCTTGCACGGCGGGGCTGGCGTGCTCCCGCTCCTGCACACTGGCTTCGCGCAGTCTGGTAACTTCCTCGTCCAGGGCGGTCAGCAATTCCGTCTGCTGCTGCGCATTGCAGTTCACAAAATCTTTGCCGAACATTTTCCGGCTGCGCGCGTCGGTATGGGCCACGCCCTGCAGAAAGCGGCGGCAATCCGCCTCGGCGCACCAGTCGCTGAGGATGAGGTCAATGAATTCGTTCACCCGCGCTGCCTTGGCTCCGGGCGTGTCCGTGGCCGGGATGATCATCTCGGCAATGGCGGTGACGGTGGCGTTCTGTCGGGTATTGAGAGTCTTGAGCGCGGAGGTGGAGCCCAGCTGCTGATGGATTTCGCGGCCCAGAGCCAACAAGTCGTGGGAATAAAGAGCGGGAACAGCGGCTGCGCCGGCGATCAGCTTGAGTGCGTCGCGTCGTTTCATGAATCGGAGACGAGCCGAGAGCCGTTTTCTCTGAAAGGCCGAAGCGAGCGCGGCCAGCCGATCCGAGCCGGAAGACCTCGGCAAGCTGTGGGCGCAAGATACTCCCCCGCAACCGTCAAAGTCAAATCCCCTGCTTTCACATCTTTACGTTTTGCTTCGGGCGGACCCGGGAAATGGCTCGTGCCACGAGCTAATGGCCAGGCGGCGCGCCGCCCCCAGCGTCGCCACCGCCTCGCCTTGCGGGAGAAACTCCATCGCCATGTAGCCCTCATACTTCAGCTCGGCCAGCTTGCGGAAAATGTTGCGGTAGTTGATTTCGCCCGTCCCCGGCTGGTGACGCCCCGGCACGTCCGCCACGTGCACCAGGCCCAGTTGGGCGAAATTCTTCTCCACAGTCTCCATCAGGTTCCCTTCCGCGATCTGCTCGTGGTAGAAGTCGTAAAGGAAGCGCACGTTGGGGCGGTTCACCTGGCGCACAATTTCAAAACCTTCCCGCGAAGACGTCAGGTAATAGCTGGGGTTCTCCTCCGGATCAATGTTTTCCAGCAGCAGGGTCACTCCCTGCGGCGCGGCCAAGTCGGCGGCGCGCTGCAGTCCTTCGATGCAGCTCTGGTGCTGCGTTTCCCGGCTCAGGCCCGGGAGCGAATTGCCCGATAGCACGATAAGTTGCGGGCACTCCAGCTTTTCCATGATGGGCAGCATCTTGCCCACTTCCTCCAGGAATTTCTGCCGCGCGGCCGGATCAGCGACCCCGGCCGAAAGCCCGGCGGTGGCGTCGAACCTGATATCCAGGGCGCGCCGGCGAGCGGCAACCCGCGCGAAATCCGCCGCCTGCCATTCTTTGAATTCCTCCACCAGCTCCACCGCCCGATATCCGGCTTCGGCCACCTTCTCCAGCCGCTGCTCGAAGGGCAGCTCCCGGAACACGGTCCACAGCATTACCGAAAGCCTGGGACCAGCCACATCATTCAGGGACCGCAAACTGGTGGCCGCGCCTTCCAGCCGGGTGGTGGCGGGAAACACGGCGGCGGCGGCGACCGCACGGGCGGCGGCG
The DNA here is from genome assembly GCA_035308585.1 of Terriglobales bacterium. Taxonomy (GTDB): domain Bacteria; phylum Acidobacteriota; class Terriglobia; order Terriglobales; family Acidobacteriaceae; genus JAICWP01. The sequence continues at coordinate 427 of DATGGJ010000441.1, read as the reverse complement.
CGGGAGAACTCTCGTCGGTTCATCATTCCGCTTCATCCTTTTCGGCGCAACGACCCTAACCCCGGCAGCCCGTCCGCCGCAACCGAAAAAGTGCGGCCCACCACTTACTTTTTCTTGCGTTCCGAGTATGATGGCGGGCTCTGTAAAATCCAGGCGCGGCGGTTCGCCCCCGGCGATGCCCTCCCTGCGCCGGAATTTTGTTTGCTTTCGATTCTCACATTCCAGGGGCTCGCATGCTGAAACCACTTACTGTTGGCATTTCTCTGTTGGTCTTCCTCTCGGCCGTTTCTTTTGCTGCTGATTCCAACGCTCAGAATGTCTGCACCGGCAATCCTAACCAGTGGCGCCAACTCTACAACGGCAAAGATCTGAAGGGCTGGAAGCACGTAGGACCGGGTTACATGACGGTGGAGAAAGACGGCCTCAT
>DATGGJ010000440.1:0-2246 GCA_035308585.1 Terriglobales bacterium | reverse complement strand
TTGTGCAGCTCATCAAGTTGGTGCAGCTGGAGGCCGGCATGGGGAACGCCCGCGTGCGTCCCCCGCGCCTTGAGCTTGCCGGCGAAGAATTGCAGAGTACCCAGGCTCTTATCCGCCGCGTGCTCGCCAACCGTCCCGCCGACTGCCGCACTCCAACCAGGCAAGTGACCTATGCCCGATAAAGCCGCCACTCTGGCCGGCAGCGAGTTGCAGGGACTGTCGCTGCTGGGCTCCCGCGTCGCCTCCGGGCGGGGCCGGGAGTTTCACGCGCTCAATCCCGCCGACTCCAGGCGGTTGCCCCCTGCCTATCATTCTGCTACTCGCGAAGAACTGGATGTGGCCGCGCGCCTTGCCGCCGAAGCTTTTCCCATTTACAGCCGCTTGCCGGGCAAGCCCAGGGCTGCGTTTCTGCGCTCGATAGCAAAAAATATTGAAGAAATTTCCCAGCCCCTGGTGGCGCGCGCCACGCGGGAAACCGGATTGCCCGTCCTCCGTCTTCAGGGCGAGACCGCGCGTACCTGCAATCAGCTGCGCTTGTTTGCTGACCTGGTGGAAGAAGGTTCCTGGGTGGGCGCCCGCATTGACCCTGCCCTGCCCGAGCGCCAGCCCCTGCCCCGGCCTGACGTGCGCTCCATGCTGCGCCCGCTCGGCCCCATCGCCGTCTTTGCTGCCAGCAATTTCCCCATCGCCTTTTCCGTCGCCGGCGGCGATACTGCCTCCGCGCTTGCCGCCGGCAATCCTGTCATCGTCAAAGCCCATGCCGCCCATCCTGGAACTTCCGAGTTGGTCGGCCGCGCCGTGCTCCAGGCTGTGCGCGAGCACTCTCTTCCCCAGGGCGTATTTTCGTTGCTCTTTGATGCTGGTTTCGAAATTGGAACCGCTCTCGTCCAGCACCCCGCCATCAAGGCCGTCGCCTTCACCGGCTCGCGCGCCGGCGGCGATGCACTGCGTCAGGCAACTGCTTCTCGTTCCGAGCCTATCCCCGTGTTTGCGGAAATGGGCAGTGTGAATCCGGTATTCATTCTTCCCGGTGCTATGCGCGAGCGCGGCCAACAGATCGCCGCCGGCCTGCATGCTTCCATGACCCTGGGCGCCGGCCAGTTCTGCACCAAGCCGGGGTTGGTCCTGTTGGCCAACGATGAACCGGCGCGTCACTTTGCCCGCAAGCTGAGCGATCTGGTCGCCGGTCCCGCGTCCTTCACTCTGCTGACTCCGGGGATTCAGGCTGCTTATAAGAAAGGTGTAGCCCAACGGTCTCAAGCCGGCTCGGCTCAGAAGCTGGCGGAAGGTCCGGCGCCTACTGGCAGCGGTTGTGCCGCGGCAGCCGCTATCTTTCAGGCCGATGCGGAAGAATTCTTGCGCGATCCCCGCCTCGGGGAAGAATTGTTCGGCCCCTCCACCCTGCTCATCAACTACTCCACCCGCGAACAGTTACTGGAGCTGGCGCGCGGCCTCGAAGGCCACCTTACCGCCACCCTGCACGGCACCGAGCAGGATCTCGCCGATTACCGTGATTTAGTTGAGATTCTGGAAACTAAGGTCGGCCGCATCATCTTTAATGGATTTCCCACCGGAGTCGAGGTCTGCCACGCCATGGTCCACGGCGGTCCCTATCCCGCCACCTCAGACGGCCGTTCGACCTCCGTGGGCACGCTAGCCATTCTGCGCTTTGCTCGTCCCGTTTGCTTTCAGGGCTTTCCTCAGCCGGCCCTCCCGCCCGAGTTGCAGGATTCCAATCCCCTGGGCATCTGGCGTCTGGTGGACGGCCGCCTCACCCGCGACCCTCGGCACTAGCGATTGACCGGCATTTGCTTTTCAATTACCCGATTACACAATTACTCAATGGCGCTACTGCCCAAACATCGGTACCTGCCCCACGTCGGCCGCTGCCGCTTTGCGCTTTCTCCCGCGCCCTATCCCGATCACGCCCAGCACGGTCACGCCCGCCAGCGCTGACCGGGGCACGAACATGCGCTGCGTATTGGCCCGCAGGTCGGGCGGGTTCACCAGGAAGCCCTCCGCCATTACCTGGGTTAAGTCGTTGGGCATCAATCCTTCCATGACCTCCCCGTCTTTAAACTTCAGGCGCACCCATAGGCCCTCCGTGCGCGGCCGGTTTGTGAAAGTCTTGCGCTGCGGCGCGCCGGCCTCGGTAAACTCCCTCACAAAATAGACGATTTTGATCTCCCGCAAATCCACCGCGACCACGTTTCCCGCCGTGTTCATCATCTCTAACTTCCCCTCCA
>DATGGJ010000439.1:0-2521 GCA_035308585.1 Terriglobales bacterium | reverse complement strand
TCGTACGCGCAACGGCTTGCGCCGGCGCTATTGACTCAGATGGCTGGGGCAAGCGACAGTTGTCTGGGTCGCGAGCAAAGCTCCGCAAAAAATTTTCATAAAGGCGAGCAACTCGCGGCCGGGACTCTCTTGCCAAATTCCGCCACATCATTGCCCGCGGTCACGGTACAACCAGCCAGAAATCTGAGCGGCAGCTTGCGTCTGCCGGGCGACAAATCCATTTCTCATCGTTACGCCATGCTGGGAGGGCTGGCCGAAGGGGTCACCGAGCTGGAGAACTTTTCCAGCGGCGCCGATTGCGCCAGCACCCTGTCCTGCATGCGGGCCCTGGGGTGCGCCATTGAGCGCCAGGAAGGAAAGGTCCGCGTACAGGGGCGAGGTGCAGCGCTGGAGCAGCCGGAGCACCCGCTGGATTGCGGCAATTCCGGTTCCAGCATGCGCATGCTGGCCGGCATTCTGGCGGGGCAGAGTTTTGCCAGCGTGCTGACGGGAGATGAATCGCTCTCCCGCCGGCCCATGCAGCGGGTGGCGACCCCTTTGCAGAAAATGGGCGCCGCCATTTCCGGCGCCGAAGGCTGCCGTCCGCCGCTGCACATTCAGGGAGCGCGGCTGCGCGCCATTGAGTACCAGATGCCGGTGGCCAGCGCGCAGGTGAAATCGGCGCTGCTGTTTGCCGGCCTGCTGGCGGAAGGCGAAACCGTGGTGGAGGAACCGGTGCGCACGCGCGATCACGGCGAACTGGCGCTGCGCGCCTTTGCCGCCCAGGTGAACCGCCGCGGCAACCGCTGCTCCATTGCCGGCGGCCAGAAGCTGCGGGCCATCCGCGCCACCATCCCCGGAGATATCTCGAGCGCGGCATTTTTCCTGTGCGCGGCCGCAATTTTTCCCGAATCCAATCTGCTGGTGGATGATGTTCTGCTGAATCCCACGCGAGCCGCCATCCTCGACGTGTTGATCGCCATGGGAATGCGCATCTCCGTGCTCAACATCGAGGAGCATCACGGCGAACTGGCGGGCACGGTGCAGGCACGGCAGGGAGCAGGCTTGCGCGGCACCCGCATCGCCGGGGCCCAAACCGCCGCCTTGATTGACGAGTTGCCGGTGCTGGCCGCTATCGCCCCCTACACCCAGGACGGGATTGAGATTCGCGACGCGCGCGAGCTGCGAGTCAAGGAATCTGACCGCATTGCTGCCATGGCCGAGAACCTGCGCGCCATGGGGGCGCGCGTGGAGGTTCGCGAAGACGGCCTGCTCATTCCCGGGCGGCAGCCTTTGCACGGGGCGGAAGTGGATTCTTTCGGCGACCACCGCATCGCCATGGCCAGCGCGGTGGCGGCGCTGGGCGCCGGCGGCGCAGTTCATATTCGCAACGCCGGCGTGGTGGACATCTCCTATCCCGGGTTTTTCACCACGCTGCAAGCTCTGCTGCAGAGATGAACGTGGCTGGCTTTGGGGGCGAGTATGGGGCCAGGTTTGGCCTGCGTCCGCTCTTCAGGCGACAGGTTCTTCGGGCTGCTGGCTTACCGCGAGCTCTCCTTCCCGCATTTGCAGGCTGGTGCCGGACAGCTGGAGTGTGGATTCCGCGCTCGCGGCCGCTAAGGTTTTGGCTGCCGGATGGCGGCGGGGAACCAGGCGCACCAGGTCGGAATGGCGAAACTGGCTCAAGTCGCGCGCCACGTTGCGGGCGTAATGCAGGAAATTGGCCATGCTGCTCTGGTACCAGCAGCAACGCGACATGCGGGGAGAAAACCCGCAGAAGAAGCGGAAAGCCTGCAGTTGCGGCGCGGAGGAGAGGGCAGCGGCCACCATGCGGTGATTGCCCTCGATAATGGTAAGCGCCTTGTCCTCATCAACTCCGATCAGCAGAATGCTGCCGCCCGCGCCGCCTTTGCCCAGCTGCCGCCGCAACACGCTGAGCGCGGACAGAAACGAATCGCTGGTGGACTCTCGCAGGCCGGCCGCAATCCGCTCCGCGAACAGCGGCAGCGAGAAGCCGCGCTGCGAGTAGCGGCGCCAGTCCGCCCGGGGAAAAACTCGCACCCGGCCCAGGGCACGGGGGGCGATGGAAACTTCCCACCACTCTGTATCCGGCGGCAGCTCGCGCCACAGTCCGCCGCGCTTGCGAAACAGCAGGCTCCGGCGGCGCGCGTTTTCCCGCGCATCCTCCAGGTTGGGATTGAGGACAATGGCGGCAAATTGTTTGCGCACTTCGTCGAAATCGGGATGGTGAAACTCATTTTTGAGGAATTCGGCGATGACTTCGTCTTCCGGCACTGGCCGCTGTTTTTGAATCTCAGGCGGGGTGGGGGTGGAGAACCCGGCGGGCACGGTCATGGTCTGGCGCAGGCGCAACCCGAAAGCGATAAGGATCAGGGCCCCCGTGACCAGCAAAACCAGCAGCCTGCCCAACGGCAGCAGCAGCTCCAACATTACAGACGGAATGTGTTGCAGTCCCATCGAGCGCCCCAGCACCGAAGACCCAGCAGCAAGCAGCGCACCACAATTGGCTTTGACTTCGTCC
>DATGGJ010000438.1:0-4635 GCA_035308585.1 Terriglobales bacterium | reverse complement strand
CGGACCCGGACCCTACTTCGCCTATTGACCGATGGCTTTGTCGAACCGAACTCGCACACAACGGCGAGCTCTGTTGTAATATTTTACCTGCAGTTCCGCTTACACAACTTTACAAGTTTTTTACCGAACGTTACACAGGCTGCATTCCCGGCGTGGTAATAAATTGTGAGCTCCAGCTGAGACAAAATGGTGCCGGGACACGTCTGCGGCACAAGGAGATCCCATGAGTTCTCGTTGCCGTTCTCTGGTGTTGAGCCTCGCCGTTGCCTTTTCGTTTCTTTTCGCGGTCGGCTGTGGCTCAAGCAGCAGCCCTTCCAGCACGGCGCAATTGCGAATCCTGAATGCCTCCCCGCAACAGCAGAGCATCAACCTCCTGCTCGACAACAACACCATAGAAAACGGCATCGTCTCCCAGAGCGCCAGCGCCTACATCGCCCAGCCCGCCGGCAACCACACCGTTCAAATTGAGGCCAACAACAGCACCACCGCGCTGGTCACCCAGAGCGTCACCCTTAATAGCGGCAATTACTACACCATTCTGGCGGTTGAGCCTTCCTTTGCCTCTTCCAGCCTGACCATGAGCTTGCTCACCGACAATAACTCCGCCCCCGCTTCCGGCAGTTTCAAACTGCGCATCATTAACGCCTCTCCCGATTTCGGAAATCTTGACGCCTACATCACCGCTCCCGGCGCCGGCGTTACCGGCAGCCCCAGCGTGAGCAATCTCGCTTTCCAGGGTGCTTCCCCGTACCAGACCCTCACCGCCGGCAGCTATGAGGTGTACTTCACCCTTGCCGGCCAGCAGGTTATTTCGGTGGATAGCGGCCCCATGACCTTCAGCTCCGGGCAAGTACGGACCCTGGTGCTGTTGGACAACTTTGGCAGCGGCTTCACCTCGGCCCTGCTCGCCGACCTCAACTAGCTCACGCCTCCTTGCGGCGTGGCCCGGCCGCTGGCGCTATGGTCTGCCCAGCAAAACTACGCCTCCCATCCTCTCAGCCGTTTCGCTGCGTAAGACTGCGGCCCGCCCGTGCTGAGACCTGTTCCAAAATGGTCCCCACGCGCGCGATACCAATCTTCAGTTACCCGCCCCCGGTTACAGCCGTAAATTGCGCCACCTCGCAGCCCCGCCTACTATCCTTAATTGGTGCAGGTATGCAGTTCCTGGTAGTCACTCACGATCCGCTGATTGAGGAAGTCTTCCGCCGCCTCCTCGCCGAGATGAACGCGACGGTAGAGTTCCGCGGTGATGCCAGGTCGGGCCGGGCAGCCCTGGAGGAGCGGCGGTTCGACGTGGTGGCGATTGATTGCGATGACGTTTACCAGGGAACCAGCCTGCTGCGGGCGGCACATGCCTCGCGCCCCAACAAAAGCTCGGTCGTGCTGGCTCTGACCAGTGGTGAGACCAGCCCGGCCGATGCCGTGGATATGGGCGCGCAATTTGTCGCCGCCAAACCGCTTCCGCCTGACCGGGCGCGCTTCGAGTTGCGCCGTGCGTGCCAGGCGCTGGCCTCCGGTCAACGCCGCAAACGTTATGCGGTGCGGCTGCCTGTGTTCCTTAGCTTCGGGCAGGTGCTCGACCGGCGGGCGGAAGCCTTTAACGTAAGCCTGGGCGGGGTGGGGCTGCGCCTGCGCGATCCCGTGGAAGAAGATGAGATCGTGCACGTGCGCTTCTGGGTGCCGGAATGCGCCACCCCGGTCCAGGCTCGCGGCGAAATTGCCTGGTCGGATTGCGAGGGTAATGCCGGCCTCCGCTTCACCGCCATGAGCCAGGATTCTCTCGCCGCCCTGACTCAGTGGCTGCAGCGCCTGGCCGTTACCACCGCCTCCGCCACCAATGGCGAGCCTGCTCTCTGCCTTGCGCGTGGCTGACTGACGCCAGCAAACCGCTTAGCCTTCTGCCGATAGACAGCCAGTCAGCTTACTTCAAGTCTGGCGCGATGAGCAGCCTCCGGCTTGCGAGTGCCGCACCTCAGTGCTCCACTTGAAACAGGAATCTCCCTTTCTGCGTGTTGCTCAACCCCTCCACGATCTGCAGAAACGCCTGTGCCGCATGCGATAGCGTGGCGTTCCGCCGGTAAACGATCCGTAACCGCCGTTCGAAATTCAGCTCGTTCACCGGCACCCGCGCCAGCTCGCCGCGCGCGATTTCCTCCTCCACCGTCAGCCCCGGCACCAGCGCCACTCCGTTTCCCATGGCCACGAATTTCTTGATGCTCTCAATCGTGGGCAGCTCCACATCCATGTGCAGCGGCGTTTTGTGCCGGGCAAACGCCTGCAGCACCTTGGCCCGGTAAGGCGAAGGCACATTGTGGGCCACGAATACCTCCGCTCCCAGTTGCCGGATGCTCACGCTGGCGGCGCCCGCCAGCGCGTGTGTCTTCGGCACCACAAACGCCAGTTCGTCGCGATACACCACCAGCGAGCGCAGCTGCGGGTCTTCCGGCCGGAATGAAACCGTGCCCAGCTCGGCCGCGTGCTCCTGCAGCTGCTGCGGCACCTTGCTGGCCAGGGTCCGCTGAATGGCGATGTGAATCATCGGGTGCACCCGCCGGAACTCGTGCAGCACGTGCAGCAGGTACAGCGAGGTGTACTCGTTGGCCGCGATGGTCAGCCTGCCCTTCTGCAGCTGCCGCAGTTCCACCAGCGACTGCCGCGCCTCATTGCGCAGGTTCAGCAGCTCCTGGGCGTACTCCTGCAGCAACTTCCCCGCGTCGGTCAGGGTGCCGTCGCGCGAGGACCGGTCCAGCAGCAGTTCCCCCAGTTCCTCCTCCAGGTTGCGCACCGCCTGGCTCACCGCCGGTTGCGTCCGGTGCAGGCGCTTGGCCGCCCGTGAAAAACTCTTCTCTTCCGCTACCGCCAGGAAGGTTTCCAGCTGAAAAAGGTCCACGATCCCTCCATTACTTGGACTTAGCGGCTGTTTCGCCGGCGCGGATATGATAACTCAGACTTATGGTGCTCCAAAGAATTATAAGCTTGACTTATTCCTGTGTTTCCCTTGAAATAGCCGGAAACCTTTTGTGGGAGGATCCATGACCAGCTCGCGCGTGACCGTATTCGACACCACACTGCGGGATGGCGAACAGGCCCCGGGCTGCAGTATGACCGTGCCCGAAAAACTGCGCCTGGCCCGGCAGCTGGACAAGCTGGGTGTGGATGTGATCGAAGCCGGCTTCCCCATTGCCTCGGAGGGGGATTTTGAAGCCGTCCGCGCGGTGGCCCGCGAGGTGCGCCGCCCCATCATTGCCGGCCTGGCCCGCGCCAAGGAAGAGGATATCGCCCGCGCCTGGGAGGCCCTGGTTTTCGCCGAACGCCCCCGCATTCACATCTTTCTCGCCACCTCCGATATTCACCTGCAGTTCAAGCTCAAGATCACGCGCCAGGAATGTCTGCGCCAGATTTCGACTTCCGTGGCTTATGCCCGCACCCTGTGCGACGACGTCGAATTCTCGCCGGAGGACGCCACCCGCTCCGAACTGGACTTCCTTTGCCAGGCGGTGCAGGCGGCCGTGGATGCCGGCGCCACCACCATTAATATTCCCGACACCGTCGGCTACACCGTACCCGAGGAATATCGCGCCATCATTCTCGCCATCCGCGAGCGCGTCAAAGGAATCGAGAACGTAGTCATCTCCGTGCACTGCCACAATGACCTGGGCATGGCCGTGGCCAACACCCTGGCCGCTCTCGGGGCGGGCGCGCGCCAGGTGGAGTGCACCATCAACGGCATCGGCGAACGCGCCGGCAACGCCGCCCTGGAAGAAATTGTGATGGCCACCCGGGTTCGGCCCGACCGCCTGCAATATGAAACCGGCATCAACACCGCCGAACTCTACAATGCCAGCCAGTTGCTGGCCCGCACCATTTCCTTCGCGCCGCAGCCCAACAAGGCCATTGTGGGCGCCAATGCCTTCGCCCATGAGGCCGGCATTCACCAGCATGGCGTGCTCAGCAACCCGCTGTGCTACGAAATCATGACGCCCGAATCCGTGGGCGCGCCCGGCAACCGCATTGTGCTGGGCAAGCATTCCGGACGCCACGCCCTGGCCCGGCGCTATGCCGAGCTGGGATTCGCCCTGTCCGGAACCGAATTGGACGCGGTTTACCAGGCTTTTACCGCCCTGGCCGACCGCAAGAAGAGTATTTACGACCAGGATCTGATCGCGCTGCTGCCCCGTTCCCGCCGCGAGCCCAAGGCCGCCGCCGGACCGGGTGCCCGCGCCGCCTTCGCCAACTAGAGAATGGCTTGACAGGGCACGGCTTTAGCCGCGCCGTTCTGAGTTCCTCTATGCTTGTAATCCCGAGCGAGCGGAGCTCCTCTATGCTTCTCATGCTGAGCGAGCCTGAGCCGAGCTGGCGAGCCGAACGCGAGTCGAGGAACTTTTTGCTCTTCGCCAGAGCGCGGAGCTAAAAACGATCCTCCGCGGAGCGGCATAAGAATCAGCCCGGGCGTAAGCCCGGGGACACGAAATCGCATTAACGCTCAGCCCCCGTTGGGGCGAAAGATAGGCCCATGAAACTCAGAATTACCATTCTCCCCGGTGATGGCGTAGGCCCTGAGGTCACGGCCGAAGCCGTACGCGTTTTGCAGACCGTGGCCAGCTTTGCCGGCCACGGCTTCCAGTTCCAGGAAAA
>DATGGJ010000437.1:0-5464 GCA_035308585.1 Terriglobales bacterium | reverse complement strand
CTGGTCCACCTGCTGCAGCAAGTTAATCACTTTGGCCCCCGGAGACACGCCGGTGATGGATTTCTGCAGCGTATGCCGCCGATTCAGCAGTTTTTCACGCAGGACGGGGTCGAGGGAGGTGGCCATTTCATCTCCAGTAATGCACCAGCATACGTGAAATGGTTTGGCATCAGCCATCCGAAGCTTGCGCCATATTGCCGACAAGGAGCAAAAATAGGGCAGGATTTGGGGTGAGCCGGCTACGGAGTGACCAAAGTGCGGTCGCCGGCGCCGACGTCGCCGCTTTGCGCCCCATCGCCGCCGTATCGCTTCTATGACCTTCTGAACCGAGGAGTTGCGGGCGACCTTCCTTCCCAGCCCGCCCCCAAGGCAGAGCGGCCAGTTACTTCAGTTACTTTCGCCGGTTTCCCAGGCAAAAATACAATTCATACTAAGAAAGTGCTTTGGCCGGAACTGCTTAGGGTGGCTGCGCCGAACACTTACTGTGCTTCTCGGTGAATGAGGACGATTGTCTCAGCACACCATAATGCGGCGCTCGACTCGGATTCGGTGGCAGATCCCGATCCAGATCACGAGTGTTGATCCGCGTTTTCCGTTTAATGAAACTTGCGAAACCGTGGCCGTGAATGCGCACGGCTGTGGAGTGATTTGCCACATCACTCTGGAGAAGGGCACCCCGGTTAAAGTGGGATTGCTGCCCGACAATCGCGAGGTCATGGCGCACATTGCGGACGTGGTGAAGCTGGGAGAAGACGGGCGCGCCTGGTTGCTGGGCGTGCAACTGGACGTGCCGGGGAACGTGTGGGGGGTACGCAATCCGCCCCATGACTGGGAAAAACCCATGGCCGGGCAGGAGGAAAAAACGGCGGCTCCGCTCGCCGCCAGCGCCGCCGCCGGCGCCGGAACTTCGGGCGTGGCCGCTTCCACGGCGACTCTGGCAGCGCCGGAATTCTCCATGGTGAGCCCCGCCCCGCCCGCAAGCGCTCCGGTTGCTGTGCAGAGCGCGGCTGTGGCTTCACCCCCAAAAACCGATGTAGCGAAGCCGGCAACCGCGGGCAATAACAATGGCGGCTCCGGGCAACGCGCTTCCGAATCGGAACGAAACAATGGCGGGCAAACCGGCGGAAGGCTGGCTTACACCGTCCGTGATCGCGACTGGGCGGAACTGCGCCGCCAAATGGAAGAACACCTGCAAGATCTGATGTGGCAGGTGGACGACCAGGTCGAAACCAAACTGGAGCACTGGAAAGAGCAGATGGTGGATGCCGAGGCGCGGCTGGAGTCGCTTTGCCAGCTGCAGGACCGGCTGCAAGCTCACATCACCGTGCTCAGCGAGATCGTCAAAGAGAAAGTTAAGCCGGAGGCAGAGAGCGGGGCTCCGGCGGAAGCTTCGGGCGCTCCGGCGCAGGCGCAGGCCAGCGATGCCGGCCAGGCGGCGGACACCGCGTCCCAGGTGGAGGAAATACGGCAGCTGCAGCAATGGATGCAGTCGCTGATTCATCTGGTGCCGCAGGCGGTGGAGCAGCACTCCAATGAGGCGGTGGGAGCCGCGGAACAGCGGCTGAAAGCGCAAGCCGAAGAACAGTTTGAAGGTCTGCGGAAGCAGGTGGCAGAACTGCAGGAGCGGCTGCTGGAGGCAACAGCGACCCAGGCCTCCGCCGCCCAGCAGGGCGTGGCACAAGAGGAAGCGCGCAAGGCCTCTGAAGATGCGCTGCGGGTCACGGGCGAGGAAATTCGTGAATCCCTGCGGCAATCCCTGCGGGAGCAATCGGAACAACTGCAGGAACAGCTTAAGCAGGCGCAACAGGCGGCGCAGGATGAGGCCGAGCGTCTGCGCCAGCTGCACGAGGAGGCGGCGGCCCAGGCGGCTGAACGCTCGACAGAAGCCGGCCAACAGGCTGAGCAGCTCCAGGCGGCGGAGAACAACGTGCGCCAACTGGGCGAGCAGTTGCGGGCCGAGTTGCGGGCCACACTGCACGCGGAACTGGAAACTCAGAAACAGCAGATGCAACTGGCGGCGGCGGCGGTGGAGGAGAAATCCAGCCGGCTGCAGGCTCAGATCAGCGAACTCAGCGCCAGCAGCGAAGAAGCGCAACGCGCGCGTGAATCGCTGGAGACCATGGTAGCGTCGCTGACCCAGGCAGCCAGCCAGCAGATCAATGAAGATGTAGTCGCGGGGCTGCAGAGGGTCACCAGCGAAACCCAGCAACTGGCGGAGCGCCAGGAAAAAGAATTTGCGGGAAAACTGGCAGAGGCGCAGCGCCTGGCCAGCGCGGCGCAGGAACAACTGCAGCAACTGGCGAAGCAAACGGGAGAACTCTCCGCCCGGCTGGAACAGGGAGAGCGCACTCGCGAATCCCTGCAGGAACGGCTGGACTCCGCCATCGCAGCGGCCGAGCAGAAGCTGGAGAGCAGCGCCGCCGCAGTTTTGCAGCGGGTGGGCAGCCAGTCTGAGGAACAGATCAGGCGCCTGGAAGAACAGGTCAGCGCGCAGCAGAGAAAGCTGGACGAGTTGACGCAGCAGCGGCGACAGGAGCTGCGGTCGGCGCTGGACGCGCACATGGCGGAACTGCGCAGTTCCTCGGAAGGCATGCTGCGCAAGGTAAGCGATGAGCTGCGCGGGTCGCTCAATACCCATTTGAAAGAGGAATTCGCCAGCCAGCGCCACATTTGGGAAAAGCAAAGAGAGGCCAGCCAGGCGGAAAAGGCGTGGGTGGAGACCCGGGCCAACGAGCTGGCGGGACGCTGGGAGGCCAGGCTGCAAGGTTACATCGAGCGCGCCACGGGAGAGGCCGTGAACAAGCTGCGCACGGACGTGGAGAAGGCGGCAGCCGACATCATCCGCGAGCAGATGGAGGCGGTCGAAAAACGGCTGAGCGGTTCGCTGGAGCCGGTGCTGTTGCGCGCCGAGAACAGCAACCGGGGTCTGGAGAAGCTGCTGGCTTCGATACAGCAGGAAACCCAGCGCGCGGAAGCGCAGAATGTCGCTTTCCAGCGCCAAAGAGACGAAGCCCAGGGCTGGATGGAAGGGCAGATGGAGCGGTTGCGGCAGGCGGTGCACGACGCTGTGGTGGAGACCAGCGGAGAAATCAAGGGCCGTATCCATATGGCGGTGGAGATGGCGCGCGAGCCCATCGAGCAGCGCAGCCGGGAGGCCCAGCGCCAGGTCGAGGAACTGGCGGAGCGCAAGTCGCGGGAGATGAGCGACCGCCTGTCCGAATTCGAAAAGGCCATGACGCCCCGGCTGGAGAAGCATCTGGCCGAAGCCATGGAGAAATTCCAGAAGGACACCAACGAGGCGGCACAGAAATCGGTTCACCGCTGCCAGGACGACCTGGCGGAAACCCTCGATTCGATGCTGCACCTGGTGCGCGGCAAGCGCGAGGGCAAGACAAAGTAAGATTTACTCGCTTATTACCAGCTCTCCGTTTTCCACCCGCAGACCCTTCACGAATACCGGCAGCTTCATTTTGTCGCGGTTCTCCGGGTCGGCCAGCTTGTTCTGCAGCGCGGGATTGACCAGAGAGACGGGCACGCTCAGGTCGCCCACCTTGAATTCCGTGGGTTCGAATGTGACGTAGCCGTCGCGGCTGCCCAGATGCCCGGCCACGGTGATGTATACGTCCTTGCCGTAGAGTTCGGTCAGGAACTGTCCCTTCACGACGTCGTCGTCAAAGCTCACCAGGGTGGACTTGATGGGCACCTGTTCGGCTGCGGGCTGCGGGGCTGGACGGGGAGCAACCGGCGCGGGTTGCGGAGCCGTCGCCTGCACAATGGCGGCATTTACCTCGGGGGCGGTGAAGTGGACTTCCGTGCCCGTATCGCCTGCCGATTGTGCGTTGGCCAGTTCGGTAAGCTTCTGCTGAAAAGAGTCGGCGTTCTGCTGGAGCAGAGCCGGATCGAGGGCTTGGGCGACCGGGGCGGGGGTCTTCAGCAGCAGGAAAATACTGATTATCAGCCCGGCAAAACTGGCCCAGCGCACCACCCGGTAGATCTTCTTGATTTGCTCCATCCTGAGTACGCTAGCCCATCCCTGGGCTGGGTCAAGTGACCGGAGGACTAATCCACAGGGTACAATCGCGGCCATGGCTGAAGGAGAACTGCGCGGGAAGGCGGCCCTGGTAACGGGAGGGGCACGGCGCATCGGGCGGGAGATCGCCCTGGCCTTGGCGGCCGCCGGCGCCGACGTGGCCATTACCTACCTGGACTCAGAACCCGAGGCACGGCAAACCTGTGAGGACATCCGCCGCCAGGGGGTACGGGCGCTGGCCCTGGCTTGCGACGTACGCCAGGAAAAGAGCGTGCGCAACTTGGTCAGGAAGGTCACACAGGAATTCGGAGGCCTGGACGTGCTGGTCAACAATGCCGCCATCTATGAGACCGTGGAGTTCGAAAAAATCACGGCGCGGCAGTGGGACGAAATGTTTGCCGTCAACGCTCGCGGTCCGTTTCTGGTGTCGCAAGCCGCGCTGAAGCCCCTCAGGCAGCGCCAGGGGCGCATCATTCACCTGGGCTCCCTGGGCGGGCTGCGGCCCTGGGCTACCCACGCTCACTACTGCGCCTCCAAAGCGGCGCTCACCATGCTGACCCAGGTAATGGCCAAAGCCCTGGCGCCGGAGATCGCGGTGAATTGCGTGGCTCCAGGGATGATTGACCTGAAAGATGGCAGGAATGCCGCCTTGCTGCGGAAGATCGCGGGAAAGACGCCAATGCGACGCAACGGAAGCGCCGAAGAGGTGGTGCGCGGGGTGCTGTTCTTCGCCACCGCGCCCCGGTTTATTACCGGGCAGGTGCTGGCCGTGGATGGCGGCCTGGGACTGGAGTGAGCAAGGTTCACCCCCCGCAATTCGTGGCTCCTGGCTAAATCCTGTCGAATGGATGAATTGGGGCCGAACGCCGCCGTAAATAGGTACTGTCATATCCGCTGGAGCACCAATTGACGGGGTGCTGATGAAAAACGCAACGGGCAATCTACGGGCCGCAATGCGCCGGAGATTTTCAACACGGTTGTGGAAAATTATGTGGAAAACTGGGTCAGTATCGAAGTAACCCTATCAACCCACGTAACTTCTACTAGTTGCACTGGTTAAAGTGCGCAGTCGCGGAAAAGAAAATCACAGCGATCAAAAAATTGAAGCTGAGGATTGACAAGTTGCTGGTGCAAAGAAACCTGACCCCATCGCGGGAGCGAGCTCAGGCCCTGGTACTTGCTGGACGTGTGCTGGTTAATGGTCAAAAGGTGGAAAAAGCTGGAACGGTGGTGGATCCAGAAGCGGAAATCCGCCTGCTGGGGCCGGGCCTGAAATATGTGAGCCGCGGGGGGTTGAAGCTGGAGGCGGCGCTGCATCACTGGAGACTGGATGTGGCTGGGAAGACCTGCCTGGACGTCGGAGCGTCTACGGGCGGTTTTACCGATTGCCTGCTGCAACACGGGGCGGCGCGCGTGATTTCGTTAGACACCGGG
>DATGGJ010000436.1:0-7756 GCA_035308585.1 Terriglobales bacterium | reverse complement strand
GCCGGTCGTAAGTGCCGCCCGCAGGATGCGATTCCACCTCGTCGGCGGGACCGTACATGATGTACATGCGGCCGCGGTCCGTCTTCCATCCCGGGATGCCGGCGGCAAAATGCTCGTTGGCGTACGCGATGCGCCGGTAATGCTCGTCTTTGTAAGGGTTATCTACGCTGTCAGGAGTGGGATTACGGCGTTGCCAGAACTGCTCGATGAACTGGTCACGCTCTTCGTCGTTGCTCAGCTTCAGGAAAGCTTCGCGCTCCTGGTCGGTGATGATCCAGCGCACATCCTCATCCAGCCACTTCTTGTAGGTCTTGCTGAGTTCCTGGTGGAGTGCTTTTTCGTTTCTTTTGCGCTGCTTGGTGCTGACCGGACGTTTGAGCGGATCTTCCTGGTTCTGGGATTTCGGATCCTTCGCCGTGAGCGAAGAATTGGCCGGTAAATTGTTATCGGAATCAGTCTTCGAATCCTGGGCGGTCGCCATCATCCCACCCAGCAGAAAGGACCCCGCCACAATCGTCGCCAGGACAGTGCGCCGAAAACCATCAGCCGGCATTATTGGGCACTCCTCCACAAACGTCTGGTCATTTCATTGTAAGTATTTGATGGCCGCAAAGCAAGGCAGGTTACCGGCTGGTTGCTATGTAAAGACAGAAAAAACAGGGCTTTGAACGCTTTTTGGCGCAATCAGCTTGGGTCAGGCCGACATGGAAGCTATTATAGGAATGGACTTGTACCCACCCGCACCCTCGATAAGTCGCCCGCGAACTTAGCGAAATCCGCCGGGCATGGGGCACGCCCCGTATGACTATAGGAGCAGGGAACTTCCTTCGCGTTGAGACCGTATCTTCACCTGTCCCCCCGGTGCAGGAAGTTAAGCACAGGGGTGAGATGAAGACCTGGAAAAAGGCCGCCATTGGCGCGGGGGCAATACTGCTGCTGGCCGCCATTGTGGGCTTCACCGTTTACCAGAGCCGCAAGAATGTGGTCACGGTGCAGACCGGCAAGGCCCAGGTGGAAGACCTGGCGGCGGTAGTTTCCGGGTCGGGCGAAATCAAGCCCAAAACCTACGTCAATGTGAGCGCCAACGCCTTTGGCAAGATCACCAGGTTGTTCGTGCGGGAAGGCGACCACGTCAAGAAGGGACAATTGCTGGCGCAACTTGAGAACGTGCAATCCTCCGCCGATGTGGCCGCCACGCGAGCCTCGCTGGAAGCGGCGCGCACCGACGCCATTGCCGCGGCAGCGGCGCTGAAAACGGCGCAGGCCAACCTGGCCCGCTCGCAAGCGGACGATGACCGCGCCAAACTGGACTGGGTCCGGGCCCAGGGCCTGTACAAGGACGCGCTGATCGCCAAAGCCGATTACGATGCCAAGAAAGCAGCCTGGGAAGCGGCCGAAGCCGGCATTGCCCAATCCCAGGCTCAGATCGCGCAATCGCGGGCGCAACTGGACTCGGCACAAGGCCGCATCACCCAGAACCAAGCCAACTTACGCCGCGTCACCGACGTGCTGGATAAGACTTACTACTTTGCGCCCTATGACGGCCTGGTCACCAACCTGCCGGTGCGCGAAGGGGAAACCGTGGTCATCGGCATTCAGAACTCGCCGGGCAGCACCCTGATGACCATCGCCAACATGTCCATCATCACCGCCGAAGTAAAGGTGGACGAGACTGACATCGTGAACGTGCAATTGGGACAGCCCGCGGAAGTGACCATTGACGCCATCCCCAACCAGAGCTTCAAAGGAATCGTGACCGAGATCGGCAACAACGCCGTGGTGCGCTCCACCGGGGTTTCCACCTCGCAACAGACCATTGCCAGCGAGGAGGCCAAAGATTTCAAAGTGGTGGTGACCTTAAGCAAGCCGCCCGACAACCTGCGGCCCGGCCTTTCCACCACCGCCAAAATCACCACCGCCACGCGGCAAAACGCGCTGGCCATCCCCATTCAGGCCTTAACCGTGCGCCGGGCTTCGGAGTTGCAGGAGAGCAAGCCCGGGAAAGGCTCGGTGCAGGCGGCTTCCCTGCCTCTTGCCGGCAACAGCGATGACAAGAAGGAAATTCAGGGCGTGTTCGTAATTCGCAACCGCCGGGCGGTTTTTGTGCCGGTGGAGACGGGCATCAGCGGCACCACCGATATCGAGGTGCTCAAAGGGCTGCAGAAGGGCGATGAAATCGTCACCGGCAGCTACAAGGTATTGCGTACTTTGCGCAACGGAGCCAGCGTGCGCATTGACAATTCCGTTCCCAAGAAGCTGGACGAGGAGAGCTCGTGACGTTTAGCGCGCTGCCACGTCCAACAGTACACGGGCTCAAAGTTAGAGAGTTCCTGGCCAGGAGATCATAATGGCAACCGAAGTAGCCGGCATGAGCGAACGTACCGCCGCAGCCCCGCCCGATAGCTGCATGATCTGCACCGAGGACCTATGGAAGACCTACGACATGGGCTCGGAGCAGCAGGTGCACGCCTTGCGCGGCATCAACCTGCGCATCAACCGCAATGAATACGTGGCCATCATGGGCCCCTCCGGCTCGGGCAAGTCCACGCTAATGAACCTGATCGGCTGCCTGGACACGCCTTCCGATGGACGCTACTGGCTGAACCAGCAACTGGTGAGCGATCTGGACGACGACGAACTGGCTCGCATCCGCAACAAGGAAATCGGCTTCGTCTTCCAGACTTTCAACCTGCTGCCCCGGGCCACGGCGCTGCATAATGTGGAACTGCCCCTGATTTACGCCGGCATTCCCGCCGAAGAGCGGGTGGAGCGCGCGCGCGCAGCCCTGCGTGCCGTGGACCTGGAGCCGCGCATGATGCACAAGCCCAACGAACTCTCCGGCGGGCAGAGGCAGCGCGTCGCCATCGCCCGCGCCCTCATCAACAATCCCGCCATCATCCTGGCTGACGAGCCCACCGGCAACCTGGACTCGCAGACGGGCAACGAAATCATGGCCCTGTTCGACCGCCTGCACGCGCAGGGCAACACCATCGTCCTGGTCACCCACGAGCACGACATCGCCGGCTATGCCCACCGCGTGATTCACCTGAAAGATGGCGTAGTCGCGGGCGACGAGCGCACGAGAAAGTAGGCGGAAGTCTAGTATCAGCAGTCAGTACTCCGTACTTCTCAGCGGAGGGCCTGTTTTTGATTTTTTCCCCACCTCGTGCACCGAAATTGGGCAGAGTAGTTGCCGCCTTCGTTCTTGCCCTCGCGGTCAGTCTGTTCGCATTTGCCCAGACAGGTCATCTACGCAACGATGAAACCCTCGCCAAGCTGAACCTGCCCCAATCGGAGCTCACGCAGGTTATTTCCGGGGTAGAGGAGGCTGCCTTCGATTCCCCTGACTCGTGGGAAAAGGAGCTTCGCGCCAGGAAAATCTCCCTTGGAGTGGTGCCGGGTTTAGTGTTGCAGGGGACTGATCTGTTGTGTGGTGCGACCGGAAACTGCCAGATCTTTGTCTTCCGGCGCGTGGACGACAAGTGGCTTGCCTTGTTCCAAGGCGAGGAAGCGCCGGTGGTCGAGGGCTTCAGCTTCGGGCCGGATGGAAAACTGGGAATAAAGGATTTGCATGTCGCGGCGAACGTTTCCGCGGATCGAAGCAGCCATAACACCTACCGCTTCGACGGCAAGTTCTACCGCGCGACGAAATGACTCTCGTCCGCTGCGTCCTCTGCGTTGCAGATCTTGATTTTGATGGCGACGGCGCTACATCGTAATTGTTATTCGCCGCTCGTCTTCCCCCACCGATTGGAGCGTGATCTCCACATCGCGCTCGCGCACAAAGCGCGGGAATTTCTCCCCCCATTCGATCAGCAGGACGGCATTGTCGGCCATGAGGTCGTCCAGGCCTAAGGTTTCCAACTGGCGCGGCGTGTCCACCCGGTATAGGTCAATGTGGTAGACGTTCACCTGGGGGCCGCGGTACTCGTGCACCAGTGTGAAAGTTGGGCTGGTCACGTCCTCTTGCCTGGCGGCCTGAAAGCCTTCTGCGATGCCTTTCACCAGCGTGGTCTTGCCCGCGCCCAACTCGCCGCGCAAAACCACCAGCTTGGGCGGAGCCAGAGAGGCCGCCAGGCGGCGGCCGAAGGCAATGGTCTCGGCGGCGGAGTGGGTTATGGTTTCGCGCGTGGGCATGCGGGTTTGGCTTTGCCTTGCCATTCTATGGGATAAGTGGATGGCGCATGACCCCGAATGGAAGGTAGAGACTGGGAAGCGGATAATAGGCCAACCACTGGTCAGGGGGGCTCGCGGAACTGCGTGCCGCCAGGAGATAGCTATGGCCTCATTATCGGATGCGCTGGTCAAGGAACTGCTGTCCGGCCGCTACATTGCGGCATTTTCCAGTCACAATGCCGACGGATCCATCCACGTGGTAGCGGTGTGGTATTGCTTCGATGGCTCGAACATCTACGTGGCCACTTCAACCCGAACCCGCAAAGCGCGGAACATCCAATCGAACCCCAAAGTTTCACTGATGATTGATTCGCGCGACCCCGCCGCGTCCCGCGGCGTCTGCATAGCGGGTACCGCGCGGTTCTTGACCGGGGAGTCTGCCCGTAATTGGAATGCCAAAGTGCACAGCAAGTACCTGAGCCAGGCCGCACTCGCAGATGAGCACGTGGGGCCGGTGTTTGCCGCATGGGACGATGTTACGGTCCAGGTCACGCCCACAAACGTCTTCGCCTGGGACATGCGGGAAGCAGACAAGCAGGTGTTCTCCGGCGCGTTTGCGACGCATCCTGGGTACCTGCTGTCCATGGAACCCTGACAGGCTGCTCCCCAACGCAATGGTTTCGCCTCTTAACAGATGAGTGGGTTTCACCTACTGGCAGTGCTGGTGCTCATCCTCCACCTGCTGTTCATCGGCTGGGTGCTGCTGGGATGGCTGCTAACCCGGCGCCGGCCCTGGCTGCGCTGGGCCCACATTCTCTCGCTGCTCTATGGCATTGCCATTGAAACCGGCCCCTGGCCCTGCCCGCTCACCCTGGCAGAAAATTACTTTCTCCAACGCGCTGGGATTGCACCCTACCGCGAGCCGTTCCTGGTTCATTATCTGGAAGCGGTGGTTTATCCCGATGTGTCGCCCGTGCTGCTGACCTGGTGCGCGGTAGCAGTGTGTGGGTTTATTGTAGGGATCTATGTGAGGCGGTTTCGGCACCGCACCGCCTCCGGCTGGTAACCTTCTTTTCACCGCCGAGACGCCGAGATCAAAGAGAACCTTAAATTTTTAAGTCTTTGCTGATTGCAGAATGCCACTGCAGAAAAATCTTCGGTCCTTACTAGAAGTCTCGGCGAACTCTGCGTCTCGGCGGTGGAACTTCTGAGGGCGGCACTAAACGAATCGTATGTTTGGCTGGCCAGCTTCTTCGCGCACCCGGCGGAAGGCTTCAGGAAGAGCGCCCAGCAAGTCGGTGGCAATCAGCGACTGCTCGCCCATCTTCTCGCAGGCCACGTCGCCGGCCAGGCCGTGCAGATAAACGGCGGCTATTACCGCCGTGATGGAATGCTTGGTTTGCCCCAGCAGGCCGGCGACAATTCCAGTCAGAATGTCGCCCATGCCGCCGCTGGCCATGCCGGGGTTGCCGGTGGGATTCACCCAGACCTTGCCATCAGCCTGCGCCACCAGAGTGCGGTTCCCTTTCAGCACGGTGATGATTCCCTGCCGTGTGGCAAATTCGCGCGCCACCTGCAGCCGGTTCTCCTGGATCTGCTTGATGGAAAGCTGCGCCAGGCGCGCCATTTCGCCGGGGTGCGGCGTGATGACCAGCGGCCGCCCGGTGAACTCCTGGGCACGGCCTTCGAAGGCGTTCAAGCCGTCGGCATCGAGCACCATGGGGAGCTGCGTTGTCTTCACCAGCACGCGCACCAATTCCGAGGTTTCCGTCTGGCGGGAAATGCCCGGGCCGATGGCCAGCACGGTCTTGCCTTTGATGATGGCGTCCAGGCGTCCATACTCGCGGGCGCGAAGAGAAATCGTGCCGGCTTCCGTTTCCGGCAGCGGCTCGGTCATCAGTTCGGGTGCATAGCCGGCCACCGTGGGCAACACCGACTGCGCCGTCGCCACCGTCGCCAGGCCAGCCCCGGCGCGCAGGGCTGCCATGCCCGCCATGCCGGCGGCGCCCCCCTTGCCCAGCGAGCCGCCAACCACCAGCACGTGCCCATACATGCCCTTGTTGGAATCGCGCGGACGAGGCGCCGCCATTTCGCCAATGTCGCGCGGCGTAATCAGCTCCAGGTTCAGGGACGATTGGATTGCTTCCTCGGGCGAGCCGATGGGCGCCACCACCACCGAGCCCTTCACCAGCGGGCTGAAAACATGCGCCGGGCGCGGCGCGGTAAAGGTCACGGTGGCGCAGGCAGGCACCACCGGACCGGCTGCCGGCGTGCCATCCATGGCATCGGCGTCCAGGCCGGAGGGAATGTCCACCGCCACAATGGGCGCCTTCGCCTTGGTAAACCGCTGGATGGCTTCGGCGTAGAGCCCGGTCACCGGCGGGCGAAAACCCGTGCCCAGCACGGCGTCCAGCAGCACATCCGCCTCGAACACCGCCTGCGCGGCCGGTCCCTTAAATTCCTCCGAAGTCCGGGCCAGCACCGGCTTGAGCGGCAGCTTGCGAAACATGGATTCGGCGTCGCCGCGCAGTTCACCCGGGTCGCAGAGCAGCAGCAGGCGCACTTCCCTGCCCGCCTCCAGCAATTTGCGCGCGACCACGAAGCCATCGCCACCATTGTTGCCCTTGCCGCAGAGCACGCCCACGCGGCGCGCCCCGGGATAGTCGCCAAGCACGAAATCAGCCACCGCCGTGCCCGCGTTTTCCATCAGCACCAGCGAAGGCACACCGAAGCGCTCGCTGGTGGCGCGGTCAATGGCGCGCATTTCGGCAGCGGTAACGATTTTCATGAGCGCTGGTTGGCGGTAGCTTCGAGCTTGCGCAGCCCGGCCGGTTCGCCCATGGCGATGAGGTAGTCGCCGGTCTCAATGCGGTCGTCGGGTGCGGGATTAAAGCGCATGTCCTGCCCGGGATGCTTGATGGCGAGCACGATCACGCCCAGCTCCTGGCGGATCTTGGAGCCTTCGATGGTCTGCCCGGAAAAGGGCGAGCGCTGGTCAATAAAAATTTCCTCGATTTCCAGGCCCATCTTGCCGTGTCGCACGGTGGCGATGTCGAGGAAGTCGAGCACGTTGGGACGCAGGAACGATTGCGCGATGCGGTGTCCGGCGAAAACATAAGGCGAGATGACCGAATCGGCGCCGGCGGTGAGCAGATGCTTTTCCGCGTCTTCCTCGCTGGCGCGGGCGATGATTTTCAAATGCGGATTCAGAGCGCGGGCGGTGAGCACGATATAAATGTTGGTGGCATCGGTGGTGGTGGCAGCTACCAGCCCACGGGCGTACTCGATGCGCGCCTGGCGCAAGGTCGCCTCCTGTGTGGCGTCGCCCACAATGGTGTGAAACTCTTCTCCATAGCGCTGCGCCTTGGCGTCGTTCTGCTCGATCACCAGGAAGGGAGCGGGCTTGCGCGCCAGCTCGCGGGCGGCGCTGCGACCCACGCGGCCTACCCCGCAGATGATGAAGTGATCGGTGAGCCGGCTGATCTCGCGTTCCATGCGCCGCCTGCCGAAGAAGTTACCCAGCTCGAATTCTAGCAAAGCCTGGGTCAGCGACCCGATTCCCAGAAAAACCAGCGAAACACCGGCAATAATCAGGAAAAGGTTGAAGATGCGGCCGGCGTGAGAGAGCGGGTGCACCTCC
>DATGGJ010000435.1:0-10653 GCA_035308585.1 Terriglobales bacterium | reverse complement strand
GGATCGAGCAGCCCGGCGACGGCGCCAAAAAATCCCACCATCACCGAATTCAGCACCATGCGCTTGCCTAGCTCTTCGGCCAGGCGGGTGGCGGGCACGCTGAACAGGCGCGTGCCTTCCTGCAGTTCGGAAACCCGCACCAGGTCGCGCTCAATGATGAGGAGGCCGTTGTCCTTCAGCTCCGGCGCAAAGCGGGTGTATGCCTCCTGCGACATGACCACCAGAATGTCCGGCCGGGTCACGTAGGGATAGAGGATGGGCTGGTCGGAAAGAATCACCTGCGCGCTGCAGGCGCCGCCGCGCGCTTCCGGCCCGAAGCTCTGGGTCATGGTGGCGTAGGCGCCCTGATAAATACAGGCCGCTTTGCCGATGACGATGGCGGAAAGAATCACGCCCTGGCCGCCGAAGCCGGCAATGCGAATTTCGGTCAGCTGCATACCAGTTCCTCGCACTCCACGTAGCGCTCGCCCAGAGTTTCGGCCAGGCGATGGCGCATCAGTTCGCGATAATCGGGGCGGTCGCGGTCCACGAATTTGCCCACGATGATTTCTCCCTGCATGGTCAGGCCCACTTCGCTGGTGGGCGCGCCATTGCGCACCTTGCTCTTTTCCTTGTAGTACTTCATGGTCTCCAGGCCGTCGCCCAGCTTGTTGCGGCGCTGGTAGAGCGTGGGGCAGGGCGAGAGCACTTCAATGAAGCAGAAGCCTTTTTTGGCGAACGCCTCCTGCATGGAACGGGCCAGCTGGCGCACGTGATAAGTGGTCCAGCGCGCCACGTAAACCGCGCCCGCGGCCTCCACCAGGTGGGGCAGATTGAAGGCCGGCTCGTAGCTGCCGTAGGGCGCGGTGGACGTAATGGCGTCATTGGGCGTGGTAGGCGCGGTCTGGCCGCCGGTCATGGCATAAATCAGGTTGTTGACGCAGATGACCTTCAGGTCAATGTTGCGGCGGGCGGCGTGGATCAGGTGATTGCCGCCGATGGCCGAGAGGTCGCCGTCGCCGGAGTACACCACCACGTTCAGCTTGGGATTCGCCAGTTTCAGACCGGTGGCAAAGGGAATGGCGCGGCCGTGAGTGGTGTGGAAGGAGTCCAGCTGAACGTAGCCGGCCACGCGCCCGGTGCAGCCGATACCGGAAACGATGGTTACGTGCTCCAGGTCCGCCTTGGAATCAATCAGGGCACGGGTGAAGCAGTTGACGGTGGTGCCAATGCCACAGCCCGGGCACCAGATGTGGGGCATGCGGTCCATGCGCAGGAAGGGTTCGACAGGATTACGAATTTCGCTGGTCATGCCGCCTCCACGATGGCCCGCAGGATGTCTTCCGGGCGATGGACGCCGCCGCCGGCATGGGAAACCGGAAGCACGCGAGCCTTGCCGCCGGCCGCGCGCTCCACTTCCCGCACCATCTGGCCCAGGTTCAGTTCGGGAACCACAAACGCCTTGACCTTTTGCGCCAGAGCGCGGATGCGATGCTCGGGGAAGGGCCAGGCGGTGATGAGGCGGAGTTTGCCGACGCGCCGGCCTTGCGAACGGGCCAGTTCGATGGCGCGCTGCGCTACCCGCGAGGTGATGCCGTAGGAGACCACCACCACATCGGCATCGCAGACGTTCTCTTCCTCAAGCAGAGCAATTTCTTCGTTGGCGCGCTGGATTTTCTGCTGCAGGCGCCGCACCAGCTTGTCCTGGGCGGGCACGGTCATCACCGGGTAACCGCGGTGGTCGTGGGTCAGGCCGGTGATATGGAATTTGTAGCCTTCGCCGGCATGAGCCATTTCCGGCACCATGTCGCCATTGGTCTCGTAGGGAAGGTAGTCGGCAGGGCGCTTGCTGGTGTGCCGGCGTGGAACGATTTCGATTTGCTCGGCGGGCGGAATCACGACTTTTTCCGTCATGTGCCCCACCACTTCGTCCATCATCAGCATGACTGGAACGCGAAACTGCTCAGCGAGATTGAAGGCCCGGACGGTGAGATCAAAGCACTCCTGCGGCGAATTGGGGCAGAGGGCGATGATTTCGTAGTCGCCATGCGAGCCCCAGCGCGCCTGCATCATGTCCGACTGGGCGGGCAAGGTGGGCAAGCCGGTGGAGGGTCCGCCGCGCTGCACGTTGACGAAGACGCAGGGTGTTTCCGTCATGGCGGCGTAGCCGATGTGCTCCATCATCAGGGAGAAGCCGGGGCCGGAGGTGACGGTGAAAGCCTTGGCTCCGCCCCATACCGCGCCCTGCAGGGCGATGGAGGCGGCCAGTTCGTCTTCCATCTGGATAAAAATGCCGCCCAGGGTGGGCACGCGCGCGGCAAAGCGTTCCACCACCTCGGTGGAGGGCGTAATGGGATAGCCGGATGCGAAGCGGGCGCCAGCGGCCAGGGCGCCTTCGCAGCAGGCATGGTCGCCGTCGAGGAAGTGCACGCCGGTGAGGACGCCGCGCGGGTCAGCGTGCATCGGCAGTCTCCTTGGCGGGTGTTGCCTGGGGTTGCGGCAGGCGGTAACCGAAGATGGCGAAATCGGGACAGTACATGCCGCAGAGATCGCAACCGCTGCACTTTTCCGCCGCCACCACGTGCGGCGGATGGTAACCCTTGGAGTTGAAAGCGGAAGAAAGCGCCAGCACCTTGGTGGGACAAAATTCCACGCAGAAGCCGCACGCTTTGCAGCGCTCGACCACGATTTTGACCGCACCCTTGGCCATGATCCCCCACTTGCCGCGCAGGGCGGCACGAACTCAAAAGCCATTATGAATTTGCCTGTCCCAGAGTGGTGTGATGTGGGTCACGAAGGCACGTGAGGCGGGACACAGGGGAAAGCCGTCAGCACTCAGCCACCAGCACTCATCCAAGGGCCGCTGCCGAGGATCTCAGCTAACGCCTGGAATTATCTTCGGCTTAATGCAATCCTTTTTTCTGCCGGAATTCGCGCACTACGTCGGTGACCGAGCGATGCTGGCCGTCCACGGCGTAGTTCAGGGCGCGCATGTCCTCATCGGAAACCTTTCCCGCCAGTGGGGCCAGGGCGTCGCGCAGCTGGGGATGGCGGGCCAGCGCCTCCTCGCGCACGATGGTTACGGCGTAGTAGGGCGGGAAGTAGCGCTGGTCGTCCTCGAGCACAGCCAGATCGAGCACCGGAATGAGGCCGTCGGTGGAGTTGCCGGCGGCCAAGTCAATCTGCTTATTCACCAGGGCGCGGTCGAGCAGGCCCAGGTCCATAATCAGCGGCGGCCTGGCGAAGCGGAGGCCGTAGGCCGCCACCAGGCCCTCATAGCCGTCCGGGCGCTCCATAAATTCGTAGCCGAACCCGGCGCGCCACTGCGGCGTGTACTTCGCCGCCTGCGAAATGGTGGCCAGATGCAGGCGGCGCGCGTCCGCCCCACGAATTTCGATGGCAAATGTGTCATTGAAGCCAAACGACGGCAAAACCGCAAAATGGAACTGTTGCTCGTACTGCTGTTTCACTTTGTCATACACCGCGTCGGGATCCTTCAGCGGCGGCTGCTTGAGGATGGCGGTCAGCGCCGTGCCCGTGTACTCCGGGTACACGTCAATCCTTCCCGCCAGCATGGCCTGCTGGCAGATATAGGTTCCGGCGAGATAGAAGCGGCGCTCGACTTTGAGGTGAGTCCTGGCTTCGATCTGCTGCGCAATCAATTCGCCCAGGATGAGCTGCTCAGGGAAGTTCTTGGAGCCGACTACCACCACGTTCTCTCGCGAAGGACCGCAGCCCATCAAGATGAGGGCGAGCGCAAGCACGGCAGTGAAAACGCGGTTCATGCGGGGCGAAGGCGTTTTTCCAGCAATCCCAGGCCGAAATCGGCCAGCAGGGCCAGAAGGGCTGCGGGCACGGCGCCGGCCAGAATGACCACGTTGTTCACCATGGCCAGGCCGCGGAAGATGAACTCGCCCAGGCCGCCGGCTCCAATGGCGGCGGCAATGGTAGCCAAGCCGACGGATATAACCGTGGCCACGCGTACGCCGGCGATAATCACGCTCAACGCCAGCGGCAGCTCCACCTGGAACAGCAATTGCCGGCCGGTCATGCCCATGCCGCGGCCGGCCTCCACCACGGCGCGGTCAACTCCCATGATGCCGACGTAGGTATTGCGGATGACCGGCAGCAGCGCGTACAGAACCAGCGCCAGAACCGCGATGCGCTCGGCGCGAGCGCCAATCCATGGCGCGGGCAGCAGAAATCCAAACAGCGCCAGGCTGGGAATCGTCTGGATTACGTTGGCCACGCCCAGCACCGGTTTTTCCATGACCTGGCGGCGCGTGAGCCACACGCCCACGGGTACTCCGATGGCTACCGCAATGGCCATGGAGATGCCCACCATCCAAAGGTGCTCCAGTGTGAGCTGCCAGACTTCGGCGCGGTTTTGCGCGAAAAATTGCCAGAGGCTCATGCTCCTCCTTGGGTCTTGCTATCAGCCAGAAACGCGGCAACGTAGGCCGCGGCCAGCGGCTCTTTGGCGTGCAGAAACTCTTCCGGCGTGTAGGTTGCCAGCAGGCGCCCGGATTCGAGCAGGGCGACGCGCGAACCCAGCAGCAAAGCCTCGCGCAGGTCGTGGGTGACGAACACGGTGGTCTTGCGCAAGCGCTGTTGCAGGTTCAGGAACTCGCGCTGCAGTTCGGCGCGGGTGAGCGCGTCGAGGGCGCCGAACGGTTCGTCCATGAGCAGGATAGGCGGGTCCGCGGCCAGCGCCCGGGCCACGCCTACGCGCTGCCGCTGCCCTCCCGACAACTCACGCGGGCGGCGGTGCGCAATCTGCGGCTCCAGTCCTACCAACTGCAGCAGTTCACGCACCCGCTCCTGAATGCGCTGCTGCGGCCATCCTTCCAGCGACGGCACCAGGCCGATGTTGCGCTCCACGTTGAAGTGAGGAAACAGCCCCACATCCTGAATGGCGTAGCCGATGTGGCGCCGCAGTTGAATGGGGTCCCACTGCGTAGAGGCGCGGCCTTCCACCAGCACCTGGCCGGAGGAGGGGTCGAGCAGGCGGTTGACCAGCTTCAGGGTAGTGGTTTTTCCCGAGCCGCTACGTCCCAGCAGCACCAGCAATTCGCCGCGCCGCACCGCCAGGTTAAGGCCGTGAAGAAGAGTGCCACCGTGGTCGAGGCGGTAGGAAACATCGCGGAACTCCACGGCCACATCGGGGTGTGCATCGGCCGGCATGAAATGCGAAGCGGGCCGCATGCCCGCGTGCGGCGATTTTCGCAGCCGGAGAGGCGTTGGCGCAAGCGCAGCAGCTATTCACCGGGTGAGGAACACGGGCCGAGGAAGCCCGTTGTATCATGGAAGTAATGCTGTTCCGCTCGGTTTCTCTGCGAACAGCGCGCCTGCTGGCGGGCTTGTTCGCTCTCACCACGTTTCTGCTGGCCGCGTTCCTCGCCGGCAGTTGGCTGTACGTCTATCGCTATGTGAGCCAGGAAGGCACGCCACCGCCTCCTCCGCTTCTGCAAACTTTGCGTCCGGTGGCGGGCACGGTTTCGCCGCTGCAGGTGAATTACAAGCTGGAACTGCCCGGACGCGGCGAAATCTTTCCCGCGCTGACGGCGGGGAGTCCGGCGGATTACTGGCCGGTGGCCATCCTTACCATCAGTAATGCCAGCGATCGCCCGGTGGCGCAAACCGTCTCCGCGCAAATACCGGGATGGAGCGGGCGCGCGCAACACAGCCTGATTGTAGGACCGCACAGCACGCAGGACCTGCGGATCAGCCCGGAACTTCTGCCGCGCGCCTTCGCCAACCAGGAATTCCGGCGGGGCACGCTGGAGGTGCGCGTCAGCAGCCCGCGGGACCCGGACCACTATTTCCAGCAGCGCACGGTGTTCCTGCACTCCGCTTATGACCTCTACTGGGGAAAGAGCTTCAGCAACGCGCAGTTCATCGCCCGCTGGGTAACGCCGCACGATCCGGCGGTGCTGCGCCTGGTGGCGGACGCACGGCGCTACATCCGCAACGGCCGGTTGCCGGGATATGGCGGCAGCCGGAAAAATGAGATTCAACCCCAGGTGCGCGCCCAACTCAACGCCATTTTTCAGGCGCTCAAGCATTCGGGGATCAGCTACGTTACCAGCATTTACACTTTTGGAGATTTCACCGGCGACGCGCAGCGCATCCGCCTGCCGCAGGAAACACTGACCCTGGACACCGCCAACTGCATTGATGTCTCCGTGGCTTTTGCCTCGGCGGTGGAGAACCTGGGGATGGATCCGGCGATTGTGCTCGTTCCCGGTCACGCCTTTGCCGGTGTGCGGCTGGGGCCGGACTCCCCGGACTGGTTGTACCTGGACTTAACCGTGTTGCCCCGGGGAACCTTTCAACAGGGGTTGGAGAGGGCCGAGCACTGGCTGAAGAAAACCCCGCCCAGCCAGGTGCTGATGGTGGACGTGGCCGCCGCGCGCGCACTGCGCATTTATCCCATTCCTTCTGCGGAGCGGCAGGCCAGCGTGGCTCTCAGTACAGCAGATGAAGGGGCATCTCTGCGCTGAGAGTGAGCCCGCGCGCGGATTTCCGGCTTGTGACTACTGACTCCCGGTTTTTGCCGGCAGGCCGGTAATGCGAATGCCGGTGGCGTGGGCTTTATAGCGGATGTTGATGCCGATGAGCAGGGCGGTAATCTGCTCCAGGATACGGGAATTTTCCAGCTTCCCGCCGTCCACGGCGCGAACCCCGGGAATCTTGTTGGCTAACTCAGAAGCGACCTGGCGGGCGCGCTTGTCGTCGCTGCACACGATCACATCGGACTCAATGGGCGCGTCGCCGTTGGAAGCGTCGGCGGAGATGTTGTGAAAGGCGGCGGCCACGGTGACTCCGTCCGGCACCAGTTCGGCGGCCTGTTCCGCGCACGAGCCCTGCCACACGCCCAGGGTGCGGGTGGGGCGTCCGCCCACCGCGGTCGCCAGGGCCACGGTGGCGTCAATCAAGACTGAGCCCGGGTGCATGTGCCGCGCCAGGTTCTTGAGCAGCAGCGCGTGGCCTTCAAAGGGAACAGTCAACACCAGCAGATCGGCGGCCTCGCAAGCGGCGGTGTTCGCCATGCCTTCGACTCTGGCGCCGGCTCCCGCGCGGGAGGCAACTTCGGCGGCTGCCTTCCGCGCGCGGGTCTCGTCCCGCGAGCCGATGATGACGGCTTCGCCGGCCCGCGCCCAGCGCAGCGCCAGCCCCATTCCCGCCGGTCCCGTTCCTCCCAGTACTCCGATTTTGCTGCTCATGCCGAGGCGACCTGCGCCGGCTCCACGCCTGAGGCCGTTTGCGGCATGATCTTCGTGTAAGTGGTGTTGCGCTCCGCCGGAAGCCTTCCGATCTGGCGAATCAGCTCCTGGAACTCGCGCGGGCTGGTGTACTGCCCGGCGGTGGCGCCGGCTTCACGGGAAATGTTTTCCTCCATCAGGGTGCCGCCGTAGTCGTTGGCGCCGGCTTGCAGGCAGAGCTGCGACAGGCCGCGGTTCAGCTTCACCCACGATACCTGCACGTTAGCAATCGAGCCGGCCAGCAGGATGCGCGCCAGAGCGTGAATCTTCAGGTGCTCGGCCAGGCTGGGCCCGGGCCGGGCAATGCCTTGCTGGTAAAGCAGGGTATTGTAGTGCACGAAGCCCAGGGGCACGAACTCGGTAAAGCCGCCGGTCTCGCTCTGAATTTGGCGGAACATGAGCAACTGGTTGACCCAGTGCTCCGGGGTCTCCACGTGGCCGTACATGAGAGTGGAGGTACTGCGAATGCCGCAGCGGTGGGCGGTGGTGATGACCTCGCGCCACTGCCGGGTGGAAAGCTTGTTGCGGGAGAGGACAAAGCGCACGTCGTCGTCCAAGATTTCCGCCGCCGTGCCGGGCAGCGTGTCCAGGCCGGAGTCGCGAAGCAGGCAAAGATAGTCGGCCAGCGGCATGCCGGTGAGCTCCACGCCGTGGACGATCTCCATGGGCGAAAAGGCGTGGATATGGATGCGGGGAACGGCGCGCTTCACCGCCAGCAGGATGTCGCGATAATAGAACGGCGGCATGCCGTGCGGCAGCCCGCCCTGAATGCAGACCTCGGTGGCGCCCAGGGTCCAGGCTTCCGCGGCTTTGGCGGCCACCTGGTCCAGGCTCAGGAAGTAGGCGTCGGCCTCGCGCGGGCCGCGGCTGAAGGCGCAGAACTTGCAGCCCACGAAGCAGACGTTGGTGAAATTGATGTTGCGGTTCACCACGTAGGTGACCGCGTCGCCCACCAGCGCGTGGCGCAGGTCATCGGCGGCCAGCAGCAGCCCCAGCAGGTCGTCGCCTTCGGCGTGGGCCAGCAGCAGGCACTGCTGGCGGCTGAGCACGCCGCCATCGCGCGCCTGGAGCACGCGTTCCAGGGCTTCGCCAACTGCCGGCGAGAGCCTCGGCGAAACCTCAGGCCACTCCAGTTCCCGGAAGTGCTCCAGTTCGAATGTGGTCAGACTTCGCGACATCTAGCCCCCTACCGGAATAAGTCGCGTGAAGCCGGGCGGACCAGCTGCGTTGCCCGTCCCTCTCCCGGCGAAAAACGGAACCCTCGAATGATACACGCGGGCGTATCAGTCAGCTTGCCGCAGACCAGGCCGGCGGCGCAAGCCAGCTCGTCGGCCACGGCTTCTACGCTGGCGTGCAGCTTATATCCACGGCTATCGTGTCCGCCTCGGTAGTCGAGCAGCGGAAGCAGGCCGGCAACACCAATGGCCACCTCGCACAGCCCTTCCCGCCAGGGGCGGCCGAAACTATCGCTGATGATGACCGCGAGCAAAAGCCGCAACCGCTCGTGGAGGCGGCGGCGCAACTCGGCGGCGGAGCGGTCGGGGTCCTCGGGCAGTAGGACGGCGCTGCGCCCGCCGTCCACGTTAGAAAGGTCCACGCCGCTGTTGGCGCACACCAGGCCGTGCCTTGTTTGCGTAATGAGGATGCCATTTTCCTGGCGCACAATGCGGCTGCTCTCGCGCAGCGCCAATTCGACCACGCGCGCATCCAGTTGATAGCGTGCCGCCCACTCAGCCGCTTGCGCAGAAGGTTGCACGCTATCCAGCGCGACGATCCGCCCCTCGGCTTTGGAAATAATCTTGTGCTTGATGACCAGGACATCGCCCTCAGCCACCTGCAGGCCGGCGCGGGAAAGCGCCTCGAGCAGCAACTCGGCAACGTTATCACCGGGGCGGACTTCGCCGATGCCGGGAACAGGGAGAACACGGATTTCCGTGCTGGTTTCAGTCATGCGCGGCAAGCGCCTGCGGCTCAAGATTCCAGCTGCGCAAAAGTTGCTGCGCCCTTGTGTTGCCCTCGGCGGCCAGCAGTTGGGCCAGGTCGGCGGGATTGTCCACATCCAGGCCCACGCGCGGCAGGCGCAGCACAACGCAGGGCATGCCGGTGACTTGCGCCGCCCGCAGGTGGGGCTGAAAACTGTCGTTGCCGAAGCGAAGAGGGAAGAGGTCGGCCGGGCGCCGCAATACAGCGTTGCTGCCGCGCCCATCCCAGCCCGGCACCAGCACCGAACCTTGCGCCGGAGCCGCGGCCAGCACCTGCTGGATATCCTCCGCCTGCACCAGGGGAATGTCCCCGGGAATCACCATGGAGTTGTCCTCACCAAGGGCGACGCAGTGCTCGGTGGCGTGCGCGACGGCATCGCTCTCGCCCAGATTGGCGGGGTCGGGGATGATGGCAAATCTGTAGCGCTCAGCCAGGGCGATGGCCATGGTATCGCTGCTTACCACTGCCACGCGCGTGTGGTGATTCACCGCGGCGAGGGTCGCGAGCACATCCTGCAGCATGGCTTCGGCCAGGGCACGCCGTTCCGCGCGGCGGAGCACGGGCGACAGCCGCTCTTTCGCGTTTTCGAGATTTTTTACAGGTACAAGAATCATGACGCTCACCCGGCGCGCGCCGCGGAGCGGCTTACGAGTTCGAGCACGGTGGCGGCCAGGGCGGCCTTCTCGTCCGCCGTCTTCATAATGGTTTGGGCACAATGTACCTGCAGGCCGGATAGGCGCAACTCCTCCGCCGCTTTGGAATCGCGCTCGTCCACAATGAGCAAGTCGAGAAAATCTCTGTAGGCCAGGGCCACGCCGGCAATGGAGACAGGCAGGCCCTGAGCGGCCATGAGCGCGCCCGCCGGGCCGGACACCGCCGCGCCGCCGACGATGGGGCTGATGGCGGCGACGAGCGCTTGGGTTTCACGCAAAGCCTGGCGGATGCCGGGCACGGCCAGAATGGGGCCGAGGCTGGTGATGGGATTGCTTGGTGCGAGTAGCACCGCCTCGGCGCTCTTGATCGACTCCAGCACGCCCGGAGCGGGGCTGGCTTGCTCCGCACCCACAAAGCGCACGCCGCGCACTTCCGGCCGGTAGCGCTCGCGCACAAAGTATTCCTGAAAGCTGAGCTCGCCCTCCGGGGTTGTGACCCGCGTTTCCACCCGCGCGTCGCTCATGGGCAGGATGCGCGACTGCACACCCAGGGCGGAGGCAATCTCTGCGGTGGCTTCGCTGAGCGTCCGCCCGGAGGCCAGCAGCTGCGTGCGGGTCAGGTGGGTGGCCAGGTCGCGGTCTCCTGCCCGAAACCAGGCCGGAGCGTTCATGCGCCGCATGGCCTCCACGCACTCGAAGGTGTCGCCGTCCACGCCCCAGCCGCGCTCCTTGCTGAGCATCCCGGCCAGCACGTACATGATGGAATCCAGATC
>DATGGJ010000434.1:0-4634 GCA_035308585.1 Terriglobales bacterium | reverse complement strand
AGCTGTTCACGCCGCAGAGCCCGTCGCTGGAGCATCCCTTCGGCAATGTCTAAATTCATTCGCCGCGGATGAAACCGGATTTGCGTGTTTTTTGAAATCTTGTGGCGCGGGCACCAAGCCGGCGTCAGGCTGCCGCGAGTTCAGCCCGTCGATCATCGACGCCAGGCATGGCCTCGTCCGCCGTGTGCCCATTGATCCAGCAGGCCGACTTTTCCCGGCACTGAAACGCGGATCACCGTCGCACACGCGGGCGGCGGCGCGCGCCACAAAATTGGCATCCCCGTTGTCGGCTGCGAAGCACTGGGTATTGAGAACATCTCGTGCTGTTGTCAGAGTTGATTCCCCAATCTTGATCGGAGTTCATCGGCGTTCATCCGCGGCGAAGAATTCGACTTGCCTGTGGAAAAATTGTTGTCTCAATTTTGAACTAAAGCAGCTATAGTTACTGCGGCGATTCTCGACGACAACTAAATACGGCTGATGGCGCGTAGAAGCGTTCCACCTGCCCAGGACGACCTGGAGCTCACGCCCAGTGCGGAGTATGTTCCCGCTACGCTGGACGATGCCCGCCTGGTTGACCTGGAATCCGAGCAAGAATCGCCGTTTTTGCGCGCGCAGAAGCGTGTCTCTGTCCGTCGAGGGTCCCTTCCCAGAAAAACCGCCCACCGCCTGAAACGGGCCGCGATTGTAGCTGCCCTTCTCATCTTGATCGCCATTGTGGCCGGCATGGCCATGCAGTACGGCGCCCATTCCTGGCGCTTCACCATTGATTCCAGCGACGACATTGGGCTTTCCGGCAACCACAACGTCAGCCGCGCCCAGGTGATGGAGGTGCTGGGCGGCGACATCGGCCGCAACATCTTCTTTGTCCCTCTCGCCGAGCGCCAGAAGCAACTGGAGCGGATTCCCTGGGTGAAATCGGCGGCGGTCATGCGCTTCCTGCCCAACCGGCTGCAGGTTCAGATTCAGGAGCGCACGCCGGTGGCTTTCGCCCGCATCGGTTCCCATATTGCCCTGATTGACGGCGATGGCGTGGTCATGGATCTGCCTGTGGGCGGGCACCAGCAGTACTCGTTTCCCGTGATTGTCGGCATGGGAGAAGCGGAGCCGCTTTCCACCCGCGCCGCGCGCATGGATATTTACACCCAGCTCATCCAGGATCTGGATTCCAGCGGCGCCCGTTACTCGCAGGACCTGAGCGAAGTGGACCTTTCGGATCCTGAGGACGTGAAGGTGATGGTCAACGATCCTTCCGGGGCGGTACTGGTGCACCTGGGAGCGGGAAATTTTCTGCAGCGTTACAAGATTTACGTGACCCACGTGGCGGAATGGCGGCAGCAGTTTCAGAAGCTGGATTCGGTGGACCTGCGCTACGACCGGCAGATCATCGTGAATCCGGATACCAGCCTGCTCGCGCAAAAGCCGCTGAGCGGGTCCGCGGCGCGCGCCGCCATCGCCGCCGGAGTGAAGCCGGCGGCTTTGACCACCGCCGATTTGAAGCGGGCGAGCAGTCCGCTGGGGCGCAGCGGGCGAAAGCCGGCGCAGGTGGCAAAGGCGGATAGACGTAAAAAAGTGGCGAAACACCGCCGCTCCCGGCGCGGAACGGGGAAGGGACATAGCCGGAACTGACTGGCTGACGGCCTGGCTAGCCAGCTAGTCAGCCAGATAGCTGGTTGGAATCGAAAACTGAGCGAAAACGGGATCATGGCAAACCACAACCCGCATCTTTTGACGGCAATAGACGTAGGCAGCGCCAAGACCTGCGCGCTGGTGGCGGAAATTACCGAAGCCGGCCTGCGTTACCGCAGCCACGGGGTGGCTGATTCGCTGGGCTCGCGCAAGGGGGTCATCATGGACCTGGAGCGCGCCGTGGCTTCCGTGCAGAAAGCGGTGGAGCAGGCGGAAGACGGCATTTCCGCTCCCATCGAGCGCGCCATTGTGGGCGTGGGCGGCTCTCACGTGCGCGGCGTGAACAGCGTCGGCGGCATCAGTCTGGGCCAGCGCCCGCGCGAAATTACCCGCGACGAAATCCGTTCCGCCGTGGAAAAGGCCAAGGCCATTTCTTTGCCCGCTGACCGCGACTTCCTCCACCTGCTGCCCCAGGAGTTCATCCTCGACCACCAGTCCGGAATACGTGATCCGCTGGGCATGATGGGCAGCAAGCTGGAGGTGAAGGTGCACGTGGTCACCGCCGCCAATAGCGCCACCCAGAACGTGGTCACGGTGCTGAACCGCGCCGGCGTGCACGTGAACGACACCGTTTTTGAACCCCTGGCTTGCGCCGACGCCGTGCTGCGTCCCGAAGAGCGGGAACTGGGCGTCTGCCTGCTGGATATTGGCGCCGGCTCCACGGATGTGGTCGGTTTTCAGGACGGGGCAGTAGCCTACACCGCCGTTCTGCCGGTCGGCGGCGACCACTTTACCAGCGACATTTCCGTGGGCCTGCGCACCCCGCTGGTGGAAGCGGAAAAGCTGAAACGCAGCTACGGCTGCGCCGTTGTCACCCGCATTCCCGAAGGCCATGAAGTGGAGGTGCCTTCGGTGGGCGACCGGCCTTCGCGCATGATCGCGCAGCGCGTGCTGGGAGAAATCCTGGAGCCGCGCGCCCGCGAACTGTTCGAGATGCTGCGCGATGGTCTGCGCCACGGCGGACTGCTGGAGGGCTGCGGCGCCGGCGTGGTGCTTACCGGCGGGGGGGCGCGGCTGAGCGGCATTCTGGAGATCGCGGAATCGGTGCTGCGCAAGCAGGTGCGCCTGGGATGGCCGTCGCCCCTGGCCAAAATGCCGGCCCTGCTGGCCGAGCCTGAATTTACCACCTTAATTGGGATGATTTTTTACGGTCACCGCGCCCGCCTGGCCCGCGGCAATCAGGATGAGCGCTGGGCGGGCAAGCTGAAGGCGCTGTTTGGCAAGGGCCAGCAGCCCTTGGGCATACGGCTGTAGCGCCGCGGTCGGTAGCGGGGCCCAGGATCAGAAGTGGCAAACAGGCACTTGAAGAAAATTTCCGTATGAGGAGCGGAGAGCGCAAGTCATGACGCCAAAAAAGGAAAACACATTGAACCCGGCGGAGCCCAAAAGCGGCATCCGCATCAGCTTTCACGAAGAAGCCAAGAACGACGCCAACATCAAGGTAATCGGGGTGGGCGGCGGCGGCACCAACGCCGTCAACCGCATGATTGATGCCGGGGTGGAAGGGGTGGAGTTCATCGTGGCCAATACCGACCTGCAGGCGCTGCGCCTCTCGCGCGCTCCGGTCAAGATTCAGCTCGGGGTCAAGCTCACCAACGGGCTGGGCGCGGGCGCCAACCCGGAAGTGGGGCGCAAGGCGGCGCTGGAGGATTCGGACAAGATCATCGAGGCGCTGGAAGGCGCGGACATGGTGTTCGTCACCGCCGGCATGGGCGGCGGCACCGGCACCGGCGCGGCTCCTATCATCGCCTCGCTGGCCAGCGAAATGAGCGCGCTTACGGTGGGCGTGGTCACCAAGCCCTTCGGCTTTGAAGGCAAGCGCCGCATGATGCAGGCCTCCAACGGCCTCGCTGAGCTGATTGACTCGGTGGATACCACCATCGTCATTCCCAATGAAAAACTGCTGGCGGTGGCGGAGAATGCCGGCTTCTTCGAATCATTCAAGGTGGCGGACGACATTCTGCGCCAGGCGGTGCAGGGCATTTCCGACATCATCACTATTCCCGGCATCATCAACCGCGACTTCGCCGACGTGAAGGCCATCATGGCGGGCATGGGCTATGCGGTGATGGGCACGGCCACGGCTACCGGCGAGCGCCGGGCCACGGAAGCGGCGCAGCGCGCCATCGCCTCGCCGCTTTTGGAAGCGGGCGCCATTGACGGGGCGCGCGGCATCCTCATCAACATCACCGGTTCCAGTTCGCTGAAGCTGAGCGAGGTGAACGAGGCTTCCAGCATCATCCAGAGCGCCGCCCACGAAGATGCCAACATCATCTTCGGCGCGGTGCTGGACGAGAAGGCCAAGGACTCGGTGAAGATCACGGTGATTGCCACCGGCTTCAAGAGCGATGCCCCGCAGCGGCGGGAACGCGGCATCTCTTCCTCGGCACAAGCCATCTCCCGGCAACGCGTTAGCTCGACCTTTGGCATCCCCGGGGCGCCCCCGCCGGTGGTGAACCAGGTGGAGGAGGAATCGCCGCGGGCCGCCATGCCGGCGCCGGCTCCGCCGGTGCCCACCTTCGAGCACGATGACCTGGATGTGCCTACCTTCATCCGCAAGAGGACGGAAGTGAACTAAATCTGAGTGGAGACCCACCCTTGCAAAGAACGCAAGGGTGGGGCACCCCCCTGCTGTCGCCCTTTTCTGTCATCCCTTTGACCGCCACTGTCACAAGTGCAAAACTTTGCACCCCATCCGCAGGACCAAAGGTGGAAAGCCCCGGAGCCAATCGGCGCCATATTTGTACATAGGTCCAGTATCAGGGAAGTTAACGCCCTGACTATTACGGTAGGCATCCTCACTCTAGTAACGCTCGCCTAAGTAGCTGCATCGGTGCGACTTGATAGTTCGAATCCAAGGTCACCGATAGAGCCTTTTTTCCATTGCGGCAAGACAGCAACTCTCTTACTATCTGAACGTTAGTACAAATAGGCCACCGAGGTTT
>DATGGJ010000433.1:0-8176 GCA_035308585.1 Terriglobales bacterium | reverse complement strand
CGCGTAAGCCGCATCGAGTACACGCTCACCGGCTCGGACTTCGAATCGGGATTCCTCCTCTACCAGCTGCTGCGCGCGGCCTTCCCGCAAACCTATTCCGCGCGCCTGCGGCTGCGTCCCGCGCCTGTGGTCAAACTGCATCTGGAAAATGAATACCCGCGGGCCTCTATAACCACGCGCCTCGGCCGCCTGGACGGGCGCTCGCTCTACTACGGGCCGTTTTCCTCCCGCGCGGCCGCCGAGAAGTTTGCCAATGACTCGCTGGACTTTTTCAAAATGCGCCGCTGCGTGGACGACCTTCATCCCGACCCCGCCTTTCCCGGCTGCATCTATTCGGAAATGAAGATGTGCCTGGCGCCCTGCTTCCAGGGCTGCACCGACGAGGAGTACGCGGCGGAGGTGGAGCGGGTGCGGCAGTATCTCGACTCGCGCGGGCAGTCGCTGGCCCGCGAACTGGCGGCGGAGCGCGAGCAGGCGTCCGCCGGCCTGGAATTTGAAAACGCCGCTGCTGCCCACGCCCGCCTGGAGAAGCTCACACCGGTTCTGAGCCAGGTGCCGGAAATCGTGCAGCGCCTGGACCGGCTTTCCGGGCTGATGATCCAGCGCGCCGCCGCGGAAAATGCGGTGGCTCTGTTTCCGGTGCGGGCCGGCGTCATTTCCGGGCCGATCGCATTTGCGGTGCAGCCCGCGGCGGAGCAGGCGGCCAAATCGCAGTCCATGGAATCGCGCGTCCAGGAGGCGCTGGCGGTATTTCCGGCGGGGGGCGCTGTTTCCGTGGCCGAACGGATGGAGCACCTGGCCATCCTCAAACGCTGGTTTTACCGCGGCAGCCGGGCTGGAGAAATCTTCTTTGCCGACCCCAGGGGCGCGCTTCCCATGCGCCGCGTGGTGCGCGGCATCGGGCGCGTGTATCACGGCGAGCAGCCGGAAACCGCCGCGCCGGCAGCACCCCATCAAATACTCCCCATGGAGGATCCATCATGAAGCAGGACGCCCATGACCAGGCTGTGCGCCAGCACCTTCTCGATCTGCTGCAAGGAGGAAACGCGCACGTGAAGTTTGAAGCAGTGGTGAAGGACTTCCCCGAGCGGCTGCGCGGCAAAAAGCCCGAAGGGCAGCCGCACACTGCCTGGCGCCTGCTGGAGCACATGCGCATCGCGCAGTGGGACATCCTGGAGTTCAGCCGCAACTCCAAGCACGTTTCGCCGGAGTGGCCGGACGGGTACTGGCCACAAACCGACGCTCCGCCTAGCGCGACCGCCTGGGAAAAAAGCGTGAAGCAGTTTCGCGCCGACCTCAAGGCCATGGAGGCGCTGGTGGCCGATCCCAGCACTGATCTCTATGCCGGCATCGCCTGGGGCGAAGACCAGACCATCCTACGCGAGGCCCTGCTGGTGGCCGATCACAACGCCTATCACCTGGGCGAACTGCTGATGCTCAGGCGCCTGCTGGGAGCGTGGAAGGCTTAAAGGCGGTAGTTGGCAGCTGGTAGTCAGCAGTTGACACTCGGAGGCCCACCAGCTGCCAGCTACTAACTACCAGCTACATTCATCTTTTGCCTGTAAGCGCCTTCAGGAAGAGATAGTAGAACTGCACTCCGTTGTAATAGGACTGCACGCCCAAACGCTCGTCCTTGCCGTGAGCGCGCACGTCATCCATATCAATGGCGGTTCCGGATATTCCGAAGGTGGGAAGGCCGGCGGCGTTGGTGTAAATTCCGTCGGAAGCGCCCGTGGACATGGTGGGAATCACCGGCGCGCCGGGCCACATTTGCGCCGCCACTTTCTCCAGCGGTTGCATAACGTCGGGGCGCAGCTTTACCGGAGCGTAGCCCAGCTTTTCGGGAGCGCGGTCCATCACCGTGCCGTCGTTGGCCACGTAGCGTACTTCGACCTTGGGGTCGGCAAAAATCTTGACTAGTTCCTCCCGCACCTCCTCGCGCGAGTGCCCGGGCAGAATGCGGCAATTCACGTTCGCGGTGGCGGTCTGGGGCAGGGCGTTGTTGGCGTGTCCGGCTTCCAGGCGTGTGGCCACGCAGGTGGTGCGCATGGTGGCGTTGAACACCGGGTCTTCGGAGAGGCGGGCAATGGCAGCCTGGTCCGGCGGCGTGTTCAGGATGGCCTTCATGTCGGCCGCGCGCTGGCCGCGCTCAATGCTGGACATGCGCTCAAAATATCCGTGCGTCACCGCGTTCAGCTCGAAGGGAAACTGGTACTTCTGCAGGCGGGCCAGCGCGTCCGTAAGGTGATAAATGGCATTGTCGGGCACGGGCAGCGAGCTGTGGCCGCCGGGATTGGTCGTCTTGAGCTGGTAATCGCCATAAAGCTTCTCGCTGCCGTCCATGGAGATGAACAGCGGCTTGCCGTTTACCGTGTCCACGCCGCCGCCGTCGGAGTTGAGCACGTACTCGGCGTTGATCAGATCGCGGTGGTTTTTGATGAGCCAGTCCACGCCGTTGTGGTTGCCGCCTTCTTCGTCAGCAGTCAAGGCAAGGATAAGGTCGCGGTCGGGCTTGTAGCCTTCGCGCTTCAGGCGGATAAAGTCGGCCACCCAGATGGCGTCATCGCTCTTCATGTCCTGGGTGCCGCGGCCATAGAAATAGCCGTCCTTCTCGATGAATTTGAACGGGTCGGTGGTCCAGTCGGAGCGGCGGGCCTCCACCACGTCGAGGTGGCCAATCATCAGAACGGGCTTCTGCTGGCCGGTGCCGCGGTAGCGCGCCACCATGTTGCCATGACGCTGGTCGGGCCCGAGCACCACCACATCGCTCGCGGGAAAACCGGCGTCGCGCAGGCGCTTGGCCATGGCTTGGGCGGCGATCGTTGTGCTCCCTACCGACTCGGTGGTGTTGATGTCAATCAGCTGCTGAAAAATGTCGCGCGCCAGCTGCTTGTCGCTGTTATCAAGCTGCGCCTGGGAGTAGGAAACAGTGGAAAGGATGATGACCGCCAGAGCTAACCAGGAACGGGACTTTGACATGAACCCTCCGGGCAATGGAAATACGGAAGGGGCATTGTACAAGACGGCAGCAATTTGCATTTCGCCGGCATCTTGCCCACCAACAATCCCGCCGGGCATCCCAGCTGCATACTGTGGGTCGTACTTGGGTCCGTTAAGCGATCCAGCTGACCCGCGAATGGCCTTAAGTAGCCGCTCCTACTGTCCTTCCGTACACCGTCCTATGGCACCATTGCGCTTTGACGTCCGGCACGGCGCGGCGCAGAATCGCTTTAGCTTATCGCTACATGTCGCGGTACCGGAGCCGATATGCTTGCCCTCCTCGCCCTCGTTTATCAGATTGTGCCGTTCCTGCGCTGTTCGCATCGTTTCTCCTGGCCGCAAACCGGAGCTGACGGACAGGACTACCAGGTGTGCCTGCGCTGTGGCGCCCGTTACCGCTATGATTGGAATTCCATGCGCCAGGTAGGAAAAGCCAAGGTGCAATCAGGAGCTTGGACCTAGTCCTGCACGCGGTGACAGGGCTTTACTCCTGCACCCATGCCTGATGATGTCCTCATCATCCGAGTCCGTCGTTCAGGGAACCCAGCAGGCGCATCCCTCCGCTCGAGATTGTCTGTGGTTTTGCCCGCGGGCCTAACCGCGTTATCTGACCATCCTCAGGTTCGCCAGCTTCGTCGGCTTGCCCTGAATTTCCGCTTCCGCCTGCATCCAGTCTTCGAAATCATGGCCATCCTGGCAGCCACGCAGTTGGAACAGTTCAAACGCGCGTTGGCGGATGCGCTCATCCAGGTCAACGGTGGGGGTCGTTTCCCTCTTGCTCTGAGGTTTTGCAATGGCCATGACAATCTCTCCTTGATTGTTCCCGCATCGCGGCTTCCCTTGCGGGATTCGGGCACGCGCCGGTGAGAGGGACGAGGGTGGCGCTTACCTCCTTGAACGCTAGCACCGCCGTTCGATGTCGTCTGTGACCGTATACCCAACAGGGGCAACTATTTCCCGGGACCGGCCCAAACTGGCACTGGAACGAAAAGAGGTGGCGCGAAGGGCAATGGGATGCTGTGCGCGGACGCCCCACCCGCGAAGATATTTATGGCTTTGCTGTGTGGCGCGGGCGCCACCGCCCGCGAAATCAAGTTCGGTGGCGCTTACCTGCCCTCGCCGTCGCCGTTTGTGCCCGCCACCACGTCCACCACCACCTGCCGCCGCGACGCCCGCTCCGCCACCATGCTCTGCAGGACCCGGGCGCGATTCGCCGCCGCGGTGATGGGCACCAGGCGCACAATGCTTGTGCCGCTCACTTCCAACTCGAAGCGAAACCAGTCTGTGCGGTAGAGCCGCCCGGAGCAGAAGAACGTGGCAGAGGCCGCAATCGTGCCCCGGAATTCCTGGCTGCCCAGCGCCAGAAACTTGTTGCCCACCTCCTGCAGCCAGCTGCGCCCGCCCACCAGGGGATGGTTGAGCGCGAACTTGGCGAAAGGCACCGCGTCGTGAATCTTGCGGATCTGCACCAACTGCAGCAGCACCGAGCTCTTGGCCAGGTTGGTGATGACAATCGAGGCGTCTTCCTCGGAAACCCGCTCGATGTGAATGTGCAGTTCGGGCGCCCATTCCCGCTCAAACTGCTCCCGCGCCAGTTCCAGACTTTTGTCGGTGGCGGCGGCATAACGCAAAGTCGCGCGCGCCAGGATTACGGTGACCAGCGTGGTGACGATGGTCGCCAGCAAGGGAATAAGGCTGAGGACCGTCTGCAGCGACGGACGGCCAAGCCCGGCAATCCAGGCAATCCAGTGCATAAATGGAAGTGGCGCTCACTCTGGCGGGAGGGATGCGGACTAACCTCGGGCAGGTAACCATTTCCCGGTTACCCCGTGCCCACACGGGGAGAAACGCCAGCACACGAGCCGCACTGCTGAGTTAGCCAAAGTCTGCTCGTCACGGCAAATGCGGGAGGTACAGCAGCTTTGGTAATCGCCTTCAGCGGGTGAACCTGACAATTTCCACCGCCTCCCCGACGGCCGGAGAGCGAGAATCAGGGGCCAACTACCTGACTGGCGATGCAGGATTCAAGCTAGTAAGCTAATCAGCCAGGAAGCCACCATGCAGACCAGCGCAAAGCAGGTGCGCAGCATAGACCGGGCGCGGCTGAAGGCGCTCATGCAGCGGGAGCAGGAGCGGTTTACCGCCGAGCACCCGCAATCGCGCGAACTCCACCAGCGGGCCACCCATTCGCTGCTCAGCGGCGTGCCCATGAACTGGATGGTGAAGTGGGCGGGCGCCTTTCCCGTGTTCGTAAAGCAGGCGCGCGGCGCTCATTTCACTGACGTGGACGGCCACGAATATGTGGACCTCTGCCTGGGCGATACCGGCGCAATGACCGGGCACTCACCGGAGGCGGCGGTGCACGCCATTACCGAGCAGGCGCGCCGCGGCATCACCTTCATGTTGCCCACCGAGGACGCCATCTGGGTGGGGGAAGAGCTGAAGCGGCGCTTCGGGCTGCCTTACTGGCAGTTCTGCCTGACCGCCACCGACGCCAACCGCTTTTCCATTCGTGTGGCGCGCGAGGTCACGCAGCGTCGCCTGGTGCTGGTGTTCAACTACTGCTATCACGGCACCGTGGATGAGTCCTTTATCACTCTAAAGGACGGCGTCCCCGGACCGCGGCGTGGCAACATTGGCCCGCCGGTGAATCCCACCGAAACCACGCGAGTGGTTGAGTTCAACGATATTGAGGGTCTGGAGAAGGCGCTGGCCACGGGCGAGATTGCCTGCGTGCTGGCCGAACCGGCGCTCACCAATGTGGGCATCGTGCACCCGGAGCCGGGATTTCATGAGGCGCTGCGCGAGTTGACGCGCAAGTACGGCACCCTGCTCATTATTGATGAAACCCACACCATTTGTACCGGCCCCGGCGGCTATACCCGGGAGTATGACCTGGAGCCCGATTTCTTTGTTCTGGGCAAGCCCATCGCCAGCGGCCTGCCTTCGGCGACCTACGGCTTCACGGCGGAAGTGGGCGAGCGCATCCTC
This sequence comes from Terriglobales bacterium, assembly GCA_035308585.1. Lineage (GTDB taxonomy): Bacteria > Acidobacteriota > Terriglobia > Terriglobales > Acidobacteriaceae > JAICWP01. The sequence continues at coordinate 2,185 of DATGGJ010000433.1, read as the reverse complement.
AAGCGCATCCACCTGGAAGACTGCGACACCGGCGGCATTGGCGGCACTCTGGCGGGCAATGCGCTATCGCTGGCCGCGATGCGGGCGACCCTGGAACGCGTGCTCACCCCTGCAGCATTCGAGCATATGATTCCACTGGCGGAGCGCTTCACCCGGGGCGTGGAACATGCCATCCATGCCGCCGAATTGCCCTGGCACGTGACCCGGCTGGGCTGCCGGGCGGAGTACTTGTTTACCGACAAGCGTCCGCGCAATGGGGCCGAAGCCGCCGCGGCCATGGATTTCGAGCTGGAGCGATTCATGCACCTGTACGCGCTGAACCGCGGAATCCTGCTCACGCCTTTTCACAACATGGCGCTCATGTCGCCCGCCACCAGCGCCGAGGATGTGGACGAGCACACGGCGGCATTTCGCGAGGCGGTGGAGGAGTTGGCGGGATAATACCTTTACACCTGTCAGGTTGAGCGAGGGCGCCCGCGCCACAAGGTTTCTCATTCAGAATCATGCAATTAGATGGGGCTGTCTTCCTGCCGTGTTTGCGGCTAAAATAGAAGCCGCATCACAGTTAGTACAGGCGCCACCCACGGATGTGGGGGTGCACTGGAGGACGAAATGAGCATCACCCCCATCGGGCAACCCTGCCCGAAAATTACCACTTCTTCCCTGCACGACAAAAAACTCCGCCACGAACCCATTACTTGCCTTACGGCTTATGACTATCCCAGCGCCCGCCTGGTGGACGAAGCCGGGATAGACGTGATCCTGGTGGGCGACTCCATGGCCCAGGTCATGCTGGGCTACGACAGCACGCTGCCGGTAACGATGGACGAAATGCTGCACCATACCCGCGCGGTGCGGCGGGCGGTAAAGCACGCGCTTCTCATCGCCGACATGCCCTATGGCTCCTACCATGTGGATGAAAAAGAAACGCTGCGCAACGCGGCCCGCCTGGTGAAAGAAGGCGGCGCGGAGGCGGTGAAGATTGAAGGCGGCGAAAAGCGCGCCGACCTGATCCGCCACGTAATTGAGGCGGAGATTCCCGTGGCTGGGCACATTGGGCTGACGCCGCAATCGGTGAACGTGATGGGCGGCTACAAGGTGCAAGGCAAAACCCTGACCGCCATCGAGCAACTGATGCGCGATGCGGTGGCGCTCGACAAGGCCGGCGTCGCCTGCCTCTACCTGGAAGGCATTCCGCGGGAGGTCGCGGCCATGATCACCGCCGAGGTGGAGACGCCCACCATCGGCATCGGCGCCGGGCCGGAGTGCGATGGCCAGGTGCTGGTGTTCCATGACCTGCTGGGCCTCACCTTCGGTGCGCCGGCCAAGTTCGTACGCCGTTACGCGGACGTGGGCGCGGTGATCACGGAGGCGGTTCAAGCCTACCGCGACGACGTCGCGGCAGGGCGCTATCCCTCGGATAGTGAGTCCTACCACCTGCCGCGCGACACCCAGTCTTCTTTCGCAACCATCGCCGAGAGAAAACGGGCGATGCGCAGATAAGAAGCTGGCTGGCTTTCTGGCTGCTGGCTATCTGGCTGCTATGATTTTGGCTCTAAGCCAGGTAGCCAGTCAGTTTTTCATGCGCCTTCTCCACACCAGTGACGATATGCATGCGACGTGCCGCGAGGTGCGGCGGGCCGGACGGCGCCTGGGACTGGTGCCCACCATGGGCGCGCTGCATGCCGGACACCTCTCCCTGGTGCGGGCGGCGCGCGCCAGCTGCGACGTGGTGGCTGTTTCCATTTTCGTGAATCCGCTCCAGTTTGGCCCCAAAGAAGACTTCAGCCGCTATCCCCGCGATCTGGAAAAAGATCGCGCGCTGCTCAACCACGAGCGCGTTGACCTGGTGTTCGCGCCAAGCGCGGAAGACATGTACGGCCGCGACCGCAGCACCTGCGTCAGCGTCGAAGAGCTGAGTGAGCGATTGTGCGGGCGCTCGCGGCCGGGACACTTTCGCGGTGTAACTACGGTAGTTGCCAAGCTGTTTCACATCATCGAGCCGGACGTGGCTTTTTTCGGCCAAAAGGATGCGGCCCAGGCCGCCATCATCCGCAAAATGGTGCGCGACCTCAATTTCGATGTTCAGATCGTGGTGGCCCCGACCGTGCGTGAACCCGACGGTCTGGCCATGAGCTCGCGCAACGCCTACCTTACGCCGGAACAGCGCAAGCAGGCGCTGGCG
>DATGGJ010000432.1:0-5358 GCA_035308585.1 Terriglobales bacterium | reverse complement strand
CACGATCCGCCCGCCACTTCGAACAAATGCTGATGTTGCGCGTCAGCCAACAACCGCCGGGAGTGAAACCAATGCCTTCTCCTGTGACTGGGACTCAGTCGGACTGTGGCGCTCCAACACGGCAAAGCTTTGGCGGCTGAGAAAAGCCGCAGGACGTTGCGCAACCACCAACGACATCCCCCGCACCAGCCAGAAAAGTGCCAGTATTTGCCAGACCGCGAGCGAATTTTCAGCCAGGCTCTCCAGCAGGATGGCGGCGGAAGAACAGAAGAAAGCCGCGCGCAGAGGGCGCAATTGGGGTAAGGACGACAGCCTCGGCCGGAAATCCGGACGCAGGGCAGCGCCCATTAGAACCAGGAATGCCGTCAGGCCGAACAAACCCACTTCAGTCAGATTCTGCACCAGCGAATTGTGAATGGAAAACTGAGCCATGGGATCGCCGCGCGCCCGATCCGGATAATTTCGCATGCCGATGCCGAACAATGGGCTCGTGCGAAACAGGGACAAAGCCTGCCCCTGCGTAATCCAGCGCATGCCGATAGTAGCCATGCTTTTGGATCCTCTCAGTTCAAGCCGCTCGGCCAGGGCAAAGCTCCTGGGCAACTGCGATGTGGACCCCACATCTGGTGGAGCAAAGCGAAAGTGGAACAGAGAAAGTGTAACAACCAGGGTTGCGGCGCAGGCCAGTGCGGCCCAGCCTCGGCGCCGCGCTTGGGCGAGAATGACAAACGTACCAGAGCTGGCGAGAAAGGCCACTAACGGCGTCCGCGTGCCGGTAAGCGCGACTCCTGCCGCTAGCGTCAGGTAGAGCAGCAACGCTAGGGCGCGTGTGCGACTCGTGTCCGCGCGAACGTAGCGCAGCAGGGCAAACGGAGCCGCCACATTCAGCACCGAACCGAGATAGCTGGGGTGAACCCAATTCCCCGCCATGCGTCCGCGCCAGCCCCAGCCGACGATCCACCATAGATCTTCTCTGAGATACAGCAAGGCTAGCCCGCTGCGCACAAAGGGAAAGAGAACCGCCTGCAGAACCGCAAACAGAACGGTCGCCGCAGCGAGAAGAACCACCATTTTCAGGCACGACTCCAATTGACGGCGGTTGCGCAGGAAGAAGTACGGGAACAGGAGAAAACAGAAGCCTAGGGCAACTTCCATGACGCCACGAATCCAATGTAGATGAGAAGCACTGTGCCAACCCGAGAGGCAGGCCGCTAACAGGTACCAGGCAACCGGGAACAAGAGGGGAAAATGGCCCACTCGACGAAAATGAATGGCTGCGAAAGCCACAAACAGGAGCATGCACGCGCCGATAATGATCAGCGATGGCGGAAGGATGGTGCCGCCGCCAATGCTGAATTCGCCGAACAGCCCCAGATAAATGGCCGGTACTACGACCCAGCACAACGATTCCCACCCATGACGGCGCAGCAGCCGCGGTGCACGCTCTAAGATCGCCGATAAGGCTGTTGCCGTCACCGGAAAAAGTAACCAATAGTGGCTGACAGAGGTCTGTTCCATTGCTATAGGAAGGACAGCAGGCTTACCCGCTGGCTACAGAAAATTTGTGGCTGGCTTAGGCGCCGGTTTTCCTTATGGCAGAGATCGCCTTGTCAACCTTGGCTGGCCGGTGCGGAGGGCCCGTGGTAAGTGGAGTTGCGGCTGAGAAGGGACAGGGTGTCGTGCAGACGGACTGTCATGTCCAGGGGCACCAATTGCGGGCACGGCAACTCGCGGCGGAGCGACTGGCCCGGGCGATCTTCGTGCTATTGCTGGTACTGGCCGCAGTGGCTCCTTTCTCGCCCCACTTCGTTCAGTTCATTTCGCGCCTCGCCTTTGTGCTATGGATTGTCCGTGTCGCCCTTGTCCGCCAATGGAATCGCCAGCCCCTATCGCTTCCATTCCTCACTTTTTTCGCGATTGCCGGGCTGTCGGCCTTATTTTCGTATGACCCCCTGCTCAGCTGGACCCGCGTGGGCTGGTTCGGTATGGGAACATTGGTTCTGATTGTGCCCAATGTGGTCCAGAGTAGACGGGATCTCAAACTGCTGATCTTCCTGCTCCTGGCCTCCAGTTCCATCAGCGGGATACGCACGGGGTGGCAGTACACTGCCGGCATCGGAACCGAACTAGCCTATGTACGGCGGGATTGCCCCCTGGCCGGCGATGGCCTGTGGTCCGGAGACATGATTCAGGAAATCAATGGACATCGCACTCGCACCCTGGGGCAGTGGAAACACGCGTTACAACTGACCCGCAGCGATCAAAAACTCAAACTGCACGTGGCCCGCACTTACCCGCTGCAGCATTTCGACGTTGTCATTGCGCGCTCTGATCTGGATGGCTGGCTCGCCGATTCCACCGCTTCGCTGGCGCGAGGCACTCCATTGCGGGCGCAAGGCGGGTTCTACAACTCGATCCCTTACGCCGGTTTGCTCATGGTGCTGACAGCTTTGGCATGCGGACTGCTGTTGAACACGCCTCAGTTTGCCGGTCAGCTTCTGCTGGGGGCTTTGACACTGCTTCTTGCTGCCAGCCTGTGGCTGACAATGACTCGAGCCTACATCGTCGCTCTGCTCATTTCGTTCCTACTCATGGTCTCGCAATGCGACCGGCAGAAGCTGCGCCGCATGTCGCTCCTCACCATCGCCATGGGGATCATTGCGACCCTGGCTTGGACACGCGACACCCGCCATCTTGCCCGGTGGTACGGAGAACAGGACCAGACGCGCGTCATGATGTGGCGAGACAGCCCGCGGCTAATCGTTCGTCATCCCCTGCTCGGCATTGGCTGGGACACGATTTTTTCACACGGGCGGCAATGGAATCTGCAAGCCTACAAGGCGTATCCCACAAAGCTAAGCCACTTTCATTCCACGCCTATTCAAATTGCGGTGGATTCCGGAGTCGCAGGATTAGTCGCCTGGATGTGGCTGTTGGCCGCCTGGCTCCGCCTGCTGGTTCGCAATCTGCAACTTACCCGGGAACATGACTGGTTCTCGCGGGGGCTGGCGTTAGGGTTGTTGGGAAGCGCAGCAGGCTTTGTAATTGCTTCCCTGGTGCATTACACGCTGGGCGACGGCGAGGTCATGGGAACGTTGTGGCTTTTGATGGGATGCGCTGTCGCTCTGCGCCGCCAGTTGTCGCCCCAAGGCACAAGTACTCAGTAGGCGTTCCTTGGCGAAAACAAGTGCCGAATGGTGAGCAGGATGATGCGCAAGTCAAAACCGAAGCTCCAGTTCTTCAGATAATAGAGGTCGTGCTCGACCCGCTCGACGATTGACGTATCGCCTCGCCAGCCATTCACTTGCGCCCAACCCGTTATACCCACCTTCAAGTAATGGCGGGTGTTGTAGAGGGAGACCGTCCTCATAAACTGTTCCACAAAATACGGCCGTTCTGGCCTGGGGCCGACCACGCTCATTTCACCATTCAGAACGTTGAAAAACTGTGGCAGCTCATCCAGACTTGCCGCCCGCAACCAGCAACCGATGCGGGTGCGGCGGGGATCGCTGCGCCGCGTCCACAGGCAAGCGCTCTCTGCTGCGCCGGCCGTCCGCATGGTGCGGAACTTGTACATGCGGAAGGTCCTGCCATTCAGGCCAACCCGCTCCTGGACAAATAACACAGGCCCTGGGGAGGTGAGCTTGATGGCCAGGGCGATCAGCAACATCAGCGGAGCGGTCAAAACAATGGCAACGGCAGCAAAGCAGAAATCGAAGACCCGCTTGCCTACCACGTAGGTGAACGACTCCACGGGCAGACGCCGCTCGAGCCCGCTGATTCCAGCGCTCATGAGGCTACTGCTCCGTTTGCCGTCAAGGCCAGTCCTGCCGGCAAACTCTCCAGCATTTTGAAACGCTCCAGGTTGTAGTAGGCGGGATTGTCCCAGTCCTTGAACGCGTCCAGGTGGAGGATGAGGTGTCGCACGATGGCGCGAATGTCGTCGCGAGGATGGAAACTGAGCACGTTGGCCGCCTTCTGAGTGTTCACCTTATAACTGCGGAACTCATCCATGTGCCTTATGCACAGGCGCGGGCGAATTCCAACTTGAGCTTCCACCTCCACTTTCACCAGGTCCGCAATTTCGCCGACGGTGTAGTTGCCGGAGGCGATGTTGAAGATGCCGCTGACGGCCGGGCCTGCTTCGATGGCGCGAATATAGGCGCTGGCCGCGTCTTCGATGCTCAGCACCGGACGCCAGATAGCCGGATTGTTGACCGTGATCAACTGGTGGCGCACCGCATCCCGGAACATGGTGTTAACCACCAGGTCAAGGCGCATCCGGGGACTGTAGCCGGAGATGGTCCCCATGCGGAGAGCGATCACGGAAACATCATCATCTTGCAGCCGGAGCGCCGCCTGTTCGCCCTGCAGCTTGGAGATGCCGTAGGGATAGTGCGCAATGGCGGGGCTCTCCTCGTCGTGCAGTCTGTTCTCCGTGTATCCGTAGACAGAGCAGGAACTGGCATACACGTATCGCCGCACTTTGGCCTTCTTGGCAATGTACGCGAGGTAGGCGGGAGCGGCCGCGTTATAGATGAAGTTCTTGCTGGGCGAGAATTCCGCCATAGGATCGTTGGAGAGGCCGGCCAGAAAGATGACCTGCTCGTAGCCATGCAGGTCCTGCACCGTCAGGTCGAACAGGTCTTTGTGAACTATGCCAGCGGCCCGCGGCAGGTTGTTCCCAAACCAGAAGAAATCAACCACATCCACTTCATAGCCCCGCTCCAGCAGTTTTGGCACCAGACTGCTGCCGAGGTAACCCGCGCCGCCTGCAATCAGAAGTTTCATCATTGGTTTAACAGCCGGACAGCTGGTTGTACCGGAAATAGTTGGCCAGCGGAGAATCGAGCCACTGCCCGAGGGTCGGGGCCTGCCGGTCCTTGGCTGAGACCTTCGCGTCAGCGACCGGCCATGCGATATCGAGCGCAGGATCATCCCAGCGAATGCCCGATTCACCCTGCTGGTTGTAAATGGCGGTGCACTTGTATTGCACCTCCGCGACTTCAGAGAGAACGCAGAAACCGCGGGCAAAGCCGGCCGGGGCCCAGACCTGCCGCCGGTTCTCAGCGGAAGCCTCAATGCCGAACCACTTACCTTGTGTCGGCGAACCCTTACGGATATCCACGGCGACCAGAAAGGCAGAGCCCAGCGTTACCCGCATCAGCTTGCCCATGGGAGCGTCGTACTGAAAGTGCAGGCCGCGCACCACCCCGCGCGTGGAGCGTGAATGATTGTCCTGCAGAAAGTTGTGCGGGAGTCCCAGGCTTTTGAACCGGTCTGCGCGAAAGCTCTCCATGAAGAAGCCGCGCTCGTCATGAAAGGCCTCGGGAACCAGCACTACAACTTCTCCCAGAG
>DATGGJ010000431.1:0-4989 GCA_035308585.1 Terriglobales bacterium | reverse complement strand
CGCGCCCACTTGACGGGGAAGAAAGTCTTCTACATCACGCCGCCGCCTTACATCACTCCTGAAATTGTGGACTTCGTGCGCCAGAAGATCGGGCCCGTGCATGCGCAGGTTTGAAGTCCTGTTCGACCACGGCGAAGAGAGTCCGCTGCAGCACCCCGCTTATGCCCGCTACGGCAAGCTGGGCTTCCCGGCGCCGTCGAAGGATCGCCCCTGGATATACGCCAACTTCGTGCAAACGCTCGACGGCATCACCTCATGGAAAGGCGAGCACGCGCTGGGCAGCGACATCTCCCGTTCGCCCGAAGACCGCTGGCTCATGGACCTGCTGCGCGCCCACGCCGATGCGGTGCTGCTGGGCAGCAAAACCCTGGCGGTGGAAAAGACGGTGCTTGGCCCCACCAGCCGAGGGGCCACGTACAACATCGAGGAACCCGAGTTGCGCGAACTGCGCATCCGACTGGGCCGGCGGCGCGAAACCATCATCTTTGTGACCGGCTCGGCTGCGCTCAAGCTTTCCGACTATGCAGTGTTTGATGGCGATAAGGTGGATGCCGCGATTCTGACCGCCCGTGCGGGCGCGGCCAAGCTGGCGCCGCAGCAGGGAAGTCATCCCCACGTCCGCGTCCTGGTGGCCGGCGAGGGCAACGTAGTTGACCTGTCGGTAGCCATGCGATTGCTGAGGCGAGAACTCGGCATCCAGTTGCTTCTGTGCGAGGGCGGCCCCACGCTTTACGGCTACATGTCTCGCGCCGGCCTCATTGACGAAAAGTTCCTTACGATTTCACCCGTCGAGGCGGGGCAGATCATTCCCCAGGAGCAGGAGATCGGAATGCTGGAAGGACCAGCGCGTCTGCGTCCCACCACTTTCAGCGCTCCTGGATTTACGGCCGACAACGCGCCCTGGTGGGGTTGGATCAGTTGCCGCAAGGTGGGCGACCACGAGTTCAATCGCTATCGCCGGCTGACTGGCTGACTACCTTTCCCGTGCGAAGGAATCGTGCTGAGAGGCTATAGCCTCGAAGCAGTTCGCGTGCATTTCCCGAGTCCATGGCCGGTTGCCAAGGGCGTGGGTCGGGATAGGTCAGCTGGCAGGCTGGTTAGCCGGCTTAGCCAACCGCCTTTTGCTATGCTTCAAATGTGAGGCAAATTCACCGTGATGCCTGGCTGCTGGCGGTCATATCCGGCATACTGCAGGTCCTGGCGTTTCCCCTGCCCAATGTGTATCCGCTGAGTTGGGTGGCCGTTGCGCCGCTGCTGGTGGCGGTGTTGCATGCCCGCGAGCCGGAAGACATTCACCTGCCTGCCAGCCTGGCGCAAAGGCTGCTTCCGGCAACGGCGGCACAGGGTTTTGTGCTCGGCTATTTGAGTGGCATTATCTGGTATGCCGGCACCTGCTACTGGGTGTACCACACCATGCACCAATACGGCGGGCTGAGCGCTCCGGCCGCCGCCGGCATTCTGGTGCTTTTCTGCCTATATCTGGGACTCTACGAGGGTCTATTTGGGCTAGTGGTAGCTCTGCTGGCCGGGGGCAAGTCAGGGGGCTCGCGCCGGGCCTTGTTTCTCAGCCCCTTTGTTTGGGTGGCGCTGGAACTCGCCCGCACCCGCATCAGCGGATTTCCCTGGGACCTGCTGGGCACGGCGCAGGTGAACAACATCTCGCTAAACCGGTTGGCCACCATCACCGGCGTTTACGGCGTGTCATTCGAAATCATGCTGGTGAACACCGTGTTTGCCGCTGCCTTTCTGGTGGGGAGGGAGAAGCGCAGGGTCATTCTGCTCGAGGCTGTGGTGGTGGCCGCCGCGCTGCAGTTGCTGGCGCTGATTCAGCCCGCGCCCCTGCGTACCGATCACACCGCTCTGCTGGTACAGGAAAACATTCCCATCCTGCCCTCCGATGAATGGACAACCCAGTACTTTCAGAGCACGGTCGAGGACCTGAGCCGGCTGAGCAGCCCGGCAGACGTAGCGGGGGCTCCCAGACCTGACTTAGTGATCTGGCCGGAATCGCCGGCGCCCTTCTATGTGAACGATCCGCGCTTTCGCAACGTGATTGCCGCCGTCGCCGAAAGGGACCAGGCCTACGTGGTGGCGGGCAGCCTGGGCGAAGATGCGGGCGCGGAAGCCCCTGAAGGACGCCAGACCTACAACTCGGCGGCGCTGATGTCCCCACAGGGACACTGGGTCGCGCGCTACGACAAAATCCACCTGGTGCCCTTTGGCGAGTATGTACCATTCAAATCGGTGTTCGGGTTCGCCGGCGGGCTCACCCAGGAGGTGGGCCAGTTTGGCCGCGGCTCCTCGCGCGAGCCTCTGGTGGGGGATGGCTACAAACTGGGAGTGTTCATCTGCTACGAGGCGGTTTTCCCCGGCGAGGTGCGCCAGTTTGCCCGCAACGGCGGCCAGGTATTCGTCAATATCTCCAATGACGGCTGGTATGGCGATACCGGCGCCTGGGCCCAGCACCTGAACCAGGCGCGCATGCGGGCGGTGGAGAACGACCGCTGGCTGCTGCGCGACACCAATACCGGCATGACGGCTTCCATTGACCCCTACGGCCGCGTCGTGGCCAGCGTGCCGCGCAAGGTGCGTACCGCGTTGCAGGCGCCCTACGCCCTGACCAGCGCAACCACCTTCTACACGCGCCATGGCGATTGGTTCGCTTACCTGTGTGCGATAATTTCTGTGGCGGCGCTCTTGTGGCGCTACCGAGTCCCCTCCAGGATGGTTTGCTCGTAATGGCTGAAGAACTAGAGCAAGAGTACGTCGCGCTGAAGGACAAGGTGCGCGACCTTCGGGAGTATCTTTGACGCCGACCGGCTGCGCCAGCAACTGAGCGAAATCGAGAAGAAAGCGGGCGACCCCAACCTCTGGTCCAATCCCCAGGAATCACAACGGGTGATGCGCGAGCGCAAGCGCCTGGAAGACGTGCTGGCTACCGAGTCTGATCTGGCCCGGCGCAGCGACGATATTGCCGCCTACCTGGAACTGGCACGGGAAGGCGAAAACGTGGCCACCGACCTGAAGCGCGAACTGGACGCCCTGCGCGAGGTGGTGGACCGCATCGAGACCGAGACCCTGCTCTCCGGCGAAAACGACGCCCGCAACGCCATTGTGACCATTCACCCCGGCGCCGGTGGCACCGAATCGCAGGACTGGGCGGATATGCTGCTGCGCATGTATTTGCGCTGGGGGGAGCGCCACGGTTTTGCGACGGTGCTCAACGACTATCAGCCGGGCGAAGAAGCCGGCATCAAGTCCGCCACCTTCAGCGTGAACGGGCAGTACGCCTATGGACTGCTCACCAGCGAAATCGGGGTGCATCGCCTGGTGCGGATTTCGCCCTTCGACCAGGCCAAACGCCGGCACACCTCTTTCGCCAGCGTCTTCGTGTCGCCGGAAATTGACGAGAGTATTGAAATCGTCATCAAGCCGGAAGAACTGCGGGTGGACACCTACCGCTCCAGCGGCAAGGGCGGGCAGCACGTGAACACCACCGACTCGGCGGTGCGCATTACTCACATCCCCACCGGCATCGTGGTCAGCTGCCAGAACGAGCGCTCGCAGCACAAGAACCGGGAGCGCGCCATGAGCATCTTGCGCTCCAAGCTTTACGAGCACGAACTGGAGAAGAAGCGCGAGATTTCCAAGAAGCTGGAGGAATCCAAGCTGGACATTGATTTCGGCTCGCAGATTCGCTCCTACGTGCTCGCGCCTTATCGCCTCATCAAGGACCACCGCACCAAGCAGGAAGTGGGCGACGTGGACCGCGTGCTCGATGGCGACATTGACCCCTTTATTCGCGCCTTCCTGCGCATGCGGCGGGGAGAGAAGAATTGAGTAATTGTGTAATCGGGTAATTTCGAAAGGCATTGTCATTTGTGTGTAATTGCACGTCGGGAAACTCATGATGTCATCCTGAGGGAGCGCGAAGAGAGCGCAGCGGTCTGAGCGCGACTGAAGACCTATGCATTTGTAGTGGCTACTATGGCCGCCTCATCACAACCGCCGAACCCAATTACTCAATTACCCGATTACCCGATTACTCAATTAGCTGCCGCCCGCCGCGGCCGGCGCTTGGAATACATCACCCTGGCCTGGAATTCCGCCGAGGGAATTGCTGCTCTGGTTGCAGGCCTTTTGGCGGGCAGTATCGCTCTGCTGGGCTTCGGACTGGATTCGGTGATTGAAATTTCTTCCGGCGCGGTGCTGCTCTGGCGCCTGCACGCGGAAACCGACCCCCAGCGCCGCGAGCGTGCCGAACGCCGCGCCCAGCGCCTGGTTGGCATCGGCTTCCTTGCCCTGGCCACTTACGTCGCGTTCGATGCCATCAAGGGTCTCATTTTTCGTGAGGCTCCGCAGGAAAGTCTGTTCGGAATCGGAGTGGCGGCGGCCGCGCTCATCGCCATGCCGCTGCTGGCCCGGGCCAAGCGCCAGGTCGCCCGCCAACTTAACAGCGGCGCTATGCACGCCGATTCCCGCCAGTCCGACTTTTGCGCCTATCTTTCCGCTATTCTCCTCGCCGGCCTGCTGCTGAATGCGCTGTTGGGCTGGTGGTGGGCCGATCCCGTGTCCGCCCTGGTCATGGTGCCGCTGATTGTCCGCGAAGGGATCGAAGGCCTGCGCGCCAAGCGCTGCTGCGACTAGCAATCATTTCAGTTCCGTCATCCTGAGCGCAGTCGAAGGACCCCTGCTCGGGTTACACGAGTACAACCGTCGCGGGAGTTCAAGCCGCCATCCTTGTGTTACTGAGTTGGATAGAGTTCCATGGCGCAGCCTTGCTGAGGCCACCAGCATAGAGGTGTTTCGAGTCGGGCCTGCGCACTCGCTCAACCTGAAGGGTTACGTGCTTTTTTAATGCCCAGGCTGGCCGATACCTGTCTGGAAACGGTCATTGCCCCGCCTGGAAACGGCGGAGCCGTGTCTGCGCACCAAGCCCCTCTCTGAGTTATTACCTGCGTAATCAGGTGGGTACATCCAACTGCGCTC
>DATGGJ010000430.1:0-12789 GCA_035308585.1 Terriglobales bacterium | reverse complement strand
CATGATGAGCACGTAGGGACCGTAAGCATGCCCGACGTAGAAGATCACGCGGGTTTCAATCTGGGTGCCGAAAGCGACCAGGATGGTAGCGAACAGCATGGGGATGCCGGCCATAATCACCAGGCCAAAGGCGATCATGCGCTCCTTCAGCAAGCCCCAGGTTTTGGGCAGCTGGTACGCATTGCGAAAGCCTTCCATCCAGGAGACCATGACGCCGGAAGCGGTCCACAAGGTAATGAGGGAAGTGGTGATGAGCAGGCCAACGGGGCGGCTGGTGGCTCCTTTGAGGTAGGCCACCGCGGTCGCGCTGCCGGTAGGCAGAATCTTGCCCACGGCATAGGAAATCTCCCGCAACATGGGCGCGGTGTGATGGGAGGTGGCAAGCACGGCCCCCACCACCAGCAAGGCGGGAAAAAGGGTGAGAATAGCGGAATAGGCGGCCGCCTTGGCCATGGTAAAAGCGTCGTGCTGAACCGCACGCCAGATGGCACGGCGCAAAAGGCGGACAAAGCTCCACATTACCCTGATAAGGGTATGCCCGTACTGCCAGGGACGCAATTGGGCCGGTTGGTGCCGTTGGGCCATGATGGCAGGCTGGCTGGACGGCAACGGCCGCTCGGGACTTGCGTGCATTCACTTGAAAACAAAAAGTTTAAAAAATTAAGGGGCGACTCGTTCCGGGTCGCCCCTTCGTACTGTGAACGGATTACTCCGCAGCCAGCTCCTCGGTCTCGCCTTCGTGCCGCAGCAGCTCCAGGGCGCGCTCGGCTTCCTCGTAGGCAGCCGAGACTTCCTCCTGGACCTTGGCGGCAGCTTCCTCCAGCTCGGGAGAGAGCTTGACGTTGCGGTAATACTCCATACCGGTTCCCGCCGGGATGAGGCGGCCGACGATAACGTTCTCCTTTAGCCCGCGCAGATGATCCACGGCTCCTTGAATGGATGCCTCGGTCAGCACACGTGTCGTCTCCTGGAAGGAGGCGGCAGAGATAAAGGATTCGGTGGAAAGCGAGGCCTTGGTGATGCCCAGCAACAGCGGTCTGCCGGTAGCCGGCTTGCCGCCCTGCATGATGGTGCGCTCGTTCTCCTCGCGGAAGCGGAACTTGTCCACCTGCTGCTCGAGCAGGAACTGGGTGTCGCCCACGTCTTCCACTTTGACCCAGCGCATCATCTGGCGCACGATGACCTCAATGTGCTTGTCGCTGATGTTGACGCCCTGGAGCCGGTAGACTTCCTGGATTTCGTTCACCAGGTACGCCTGCAGCTCCTTTTCGCCCAGCACGGCGAGAATGTCGTGCGGATTGAGCGGGCCATCCATCAGCGGCTCGCCGGCGCGCACGCGCTCGCCTTCCTGCACGTTGATGTGCACGCCGCGCGGCACCGAGTACTCCTTCTCCGTGCCGTTGTCGGCCACCACGTAGACCTTGCGCTGGCCCTTGCTGATCTCGCCGAAGCGGACCAGGCCATCAATCTCGCTGATGACCGCGGTTTCGCGCGGTTTGCGGGCCTCGAACAATTCCACCACGCGGGGCAGACCGCCGGTGATGTCCTTGGTTTTGGTGGTTTCGCGCGGGATTTTAGCCAGCACGTCGCCGGGGAAGACGGTGTCGCCGTCCTGCACCATCAGGTGGGCGCGAGAAGGCATGAGGTAGCGTTTGCTGGCCTTGCCCTTGATCACGATGGCCGGCTGGCGTTTCTCATCCGGCGAATCGGTGACCACCAGGCGCGACAAGCCCGTGACCTCGTCCACTTCTTCGTGCAGGGTGAGGCCTTCCTGCAGGTCCTTGAACTGCACTGGGCCGCCGATTTCGGTGAGGATGGCGAAAGTGTAAGGATCCCACTCCACCATCACCTGGCCGAGTTGTACCGGCTCGCCTTCCTTGACCTTCAGCTTGGCGCCGTAGACCACGGAATAGCGTTCCTTTTCACGGCCCTTGTCGTCCACCACGGCGATTGAGCCGTTGCGGTTCATGACCACCAGGTCGCCCACCTTGGACTGCACCGTCTGCAGGTTGATGAAGCGCACGATGCCGTTGTTCTTGGCTTCGAGGCGCGACTGCTCGGAAACACGGGAAGCCGTGCCGCCGATGTGGAAGGTACGCATGGTGAGCTGGGTACCGGGCTCGCCGATGGACTGCGCGGCGATAACACCGGTGGCTTCGCCCAGTTCCACCAGGCGTCCGGAAGCCAGGTTGCGCCCGTAGCAGGCCACGCAGACGCCGCGCTTGGATTCGCAGGTGAGCACGGAGCGGATTTTGACCCGCTCGATGCCGGCCGCCTGGATGGCGGCCGCCAGCTCTTCCGTGATCTCCTGGTTGATGTCCACGATGGTGTTGCCTTCGTAGTCCTTGATCTTCTCCAGGGAAACGCGGCCCACGATGCGGTCGCGCAGCGGCTCAATGATGTCGCCGGCTTCCACGATCGAGGTCACGTAAATGCCGTCCACCGTGCCGCAATCGTTTTCGCTGACGATGACATCCTGCGCCACGTCCACCAGGCGGCGGGTCAGGTAGCCGGAGTCGGCGGTCTTGAGCGCCGTATCCGCCAGACCCTTACGAGCCCCGTGGGTGGAGATGAAGTACTGCAGCACGGTCAGGCCTTCGCGGAAGTTGGCGGTAATCGGGGTCTCGATGATTTCGCCCGAAGGCTTGGCCATCAAGCCGCGCATTCCGGAAAGCTGGCGGATCTGCTGCTTGGAGCCGCGGGCGCCGGAATCGGCCATCACGTAAATCGGGTTGATGACCCCGGCCTTGTCCTGCTGCTCCATTTCGCTGAACATTTCGTCGGCCACGCGCTCAGTGATGGCGGACCAGATTTCGATCACCTTGTTGTAGCGCTCGCCGTTGGTGATGGCGCCATCCAGATACTGCTGCTGCACGGAGACCACCTGCTTCTCAGCGTCCTTCACCACGCCCTTCTTGTTCTCAGGGATGACCATGTCATCAATGCCGATGGACAAGCCGGCGCGGGTGGCGAAACGAAAGCCCAGTTCCTTGATCTGGTCGAGCATCTTGACCGTGGTCTCCAGGCCGAAGCGCAGGTAGCCATAGGTGACCAGGCCGCCCACGCCTTTCTTCTTGAGCAGGCCATTGATAAAAGGCATGCCTTTGGGCAGGTGGTCGTTGAGAATGGCGCGGCCCACGGTGGTGTTGATGAACTGCCGCTCGTAGTGCTGCGGCTCGGCGTGGGGAATGTCCTGGTCGTCGTAAGCGCCGGCCAGGTCCATGACCTCGCCGGTGTGGCGCAGGCGGATGGGGGTAAGAGTTTCCACTTCTCCCATTTCCAGCGCCAGCAGCACCTCTTCGATGTTGGCGAAGGCGCGTCCTTCACCCTTGGCGCCGGGCTTGGCCTTGGTCAGGTAGTAGATTCCCAGCACCATATCCTGCGTGGGCACGGTGATGGGCTGGCCGGAAGCGGGCGAGAGGATGTTGTGAGAAGAAAGCATCAGCACGCTCGCCTCCACCTGGGCCTCAGGCGAGAGCGGAATGTGGACCGCCATCTGGTCGCCGTCAAAGTCGGCGTTGAAAGCGGTGCAGACCAGGGGGTGAATCTTGATGGCCTTGCCCTCCACCAGCACCGGTTCGAAAGCCTGGATGCCCAGGCGGTGCAGGGTGGGAGCGCGGTTGAGCAGCACCGGGTGGTCCTTAATCACTTCCTCCAGGATGTCCCAGACAATGGAGTCCTGCTGCTCCACCATTTCCTTGGCCTGCTTGATGGTGGTGCAGTGGCCGGTCTGCTCCAGGCGGTGGTAGATGAAGGGCTTGAACAGCTCCAGCGCCATCTTCTTGGGCAGGCCGCACTGGTGCAGCTTAAGCTCGGGGCCGACCACGATGACGGAACGGCCGGAATAGTCCACGCGTTTGCCCAGCAGGTTCTGGCGGAAGCGGCCCTGCTTGCCCTTGAGCGTATCGGAAAGGGACTTGAGGGGACGGTTATTGGCCCCGCGCAGCACGCGGCCGCGGCGGCCATTATCGAACAGCGCGTCCACCGCCTCCTGCAGCATGCGCTTTTCGTTGCGCACGATGACCTCAGGCGCGTGCAGGTCCATGAGCTTCTTCAGCCGGTTGTTGCGGTTGATAACGCGGCGATACAGGTCGTTCAGGTCGGAAGTGGCGAAGCGGCCGCCATCCAGAGGCACCAGGGGGCGCAGTTCCGGAGGGATGACCGGGATCACGTCCAGAATCATCCACTGCGGCTTGTTGCCGCTCTTGCGGAAGGCCTCGACCACTTTCAGGCGCTTGGCGTATTTCAAGCGCTTCTGCATCGAGGTCTCATTCTTCATCTTCTCGCGCAGCTCGCCAGAAAGCTCCTCGACCTCCACCCGCTTGAGCAGTTCCTTGATGGCTTCGGCGCCCATCATGGCTTTAAAGCCGGTGGCGCGGAACTGCTGGTCCAGTTCGCGGAACTTGGCCTCGTCCTTGATGACCTCGCCTTCCTTGACCCCGGCATCGCCCGTATCCACCACCACGTAAGCCTCGAAGTAGAGCACGGATTCGAGGTCGCGCAGGGAGATGTCGAGCAGGTGGCCGATGCGGCTGGGCAAACCTTTGAAGAACCACACGTGAGAGCAGGGCGAAGCCAGCTCAATGTGGCCCAGGCGCTCGCGCCGCACCTTGGAGAGCGTGACTTCCACGCCGCACTTATCGCAGATGACGCCGCGGTGCTTCATGCGCTTGTACTTGCCGCAGAGGCACTCCCAGTCGGTTACCGGCCCGAAGATGCGGGCGCAGAACAGGCCATCCCGCTCCGGCTTGAAGGTCCGGTAATTGATGGTTTCGGGCTTGGTAACTTCCCCATGCGACCAGCTGCGAATTTTTTCCGGCGAAGCGATGCTGATCTTGATGGCGTCGAAGTCGGCGATGGGGTTGGCCATGTCAAAAGGGCTTGAACGATACAAGGTGTTCCTCCGTTTGCAAATCCAGTGGCCAGTGGTCAGTTGCCAGTGGCCGGTTCAAATCTTGGCGCAATGCCAGGTCCGCATCGCGTCCTGCTGTTTCTATTTCCAATCCCTTTGCGGCGAGTGGGCTGGTTTCTGACCACCGCCCACTCGCCAGATCACCACTAATCGGCCGCAGCGCTGGCCACCTGCTTGCGCTCGCCCACCTTGATGAGCTCGACATCCAGGCAGAGTGACTGCAACTCGCGGATCAGCACGTTGAAGGATTCGGGCACGCCCGGCTCGATGGCGGCTTCGCCCTTGACGATGGCCTCGTAAATCTTGGTGCGGCCGTATACGTCATCGGACTTCGCCGTCAGCAGCTCCTGCAGGATGTAGGCGGCGCCGTCAGCTTCCAGGGCCCACACTTCCATTTCGCCGAAGCGCTGACCGCCGAACTGCGCCTTGCCGCCCAGCGGCTGCTGGGTGATGAGCGAGTAGGGGCCGATGGAGCGGGCATGGATTTTGTCGTCCACCAGGTGCGACAACTTGAGCATGTAGATGTAGCCGACCGTAACCGGCTGTTCGAACTTGTCGCCGGTCATGCCGTCGAAGAGCTCGGTCTTGCCCGATTCCGGCAGGCCGGCCTGCTTCAGCAGCGACTTGATCTCATGCTCGCGGGAGCCGTCGAACACCGGCGAGGCGAAGAAGGCGCCTTCCTTCATGCCTTGCGCCGCCGCCAGCAGGGTGTCTTCATCCCACTCCGCCACCTTTTCAGCCAGCGGGGTGTCCTTGAAGATCGCCTTGAGTTCGCGGCGCAGCGTTTCCTCGCGTGAATTCTGCGCCAGCAGCTCGGTGACCTTGCTGCCCAACTCGTGGCCCGCCCAGCCCAGGTGGGTTTCCAGAATCTGGCCCACGTTCATACGGCTGGGGACGCCCAGGGGGTTCAGCACAATCTCCACCGGCGTGCCGTCGTTGATGTAAGGCATGTCCTCCTCGGGAAGAATGCGGGCAATCACGCCCTTGTTCCCGTGGCGGCCGGCCATCTTGTCGCCCACGCTCAGCTTGCGCTTCATGGCGATGTAAACCTTCACCAGCTTGATGACGCCCGGCGGAAGCTCATCGCCCTTCTGCAGCTTGTCCTCTTTGTCCTTGACGATCTTCTTGAGAACGTCAATCTGGCGCGAGGTCATTTCCTCAATCTCATCAATCTGCTCGTTGACCCGTGGGTCCTTGTCGGCGTACTTGATGCGCTTGAGGTTGCGGGTCGAGATGCGCTCGATGGCATCGCGGTCGAGGACAACGCCCTTGGTGAGCAGGCGCTTATTGGTGCGTTCGTCATGCAGGTCGGCGAGCACTTCCTTGCCGCCCAGCAGGTTTTCCAGGCGCTTCAGACGCTCGTCGGTAAGAATGCGGATCTCGTCGGAGAGGTTCTTCTCCAGCTTGGCGATCTGCATGCCCTCGATCAGCTTGGCGCGCTCGTCCTTCTCCTGGCCCTTGCGGGAGAAGATCTTGATGTCCACCACCGTGCCCTCAATGCCCGGGGGACAGGTGAGGGAGGCGTCGCGCACGTCGCCGGCCTTTTCTCCGAAGATGGCGCGCAGCAGCTTCTCCTCCGGGGTGAGCTGGGTCTCGCCCTTGGGCGTGACCTTGCCCACCAGGATGTCACCCGCCTTGACGGTGGCGCCAATGCGGATGATGCCGCTCTCATCCAGGTCGCGGAGGGCGGACTCGCTCACGTTGGGAATGTCGCGCGTGATCTCCTCCGGCCCCAGCTTGGTGTCGCGGGCCTCGATTTCGAACTCCTCGATGTGGACGGAGGTGTAGTAGTCGTCCTTGACCATTTTCTCGGAGACGAGGATAGCGTCTTCAAAGTTGTAGCCGCGCCAGGGCATGAAGGCGACCAGCACGTTGCGTCCCAGCGCCAGTTCGCCCTGGTCGGTGCAGGGGCCGTCGGCAATCACCTGGCCCTTCAGCACCCGCTGTCCCCGCTTGACGATGGGTTTCTGGTTGATGCAGGTGTTCTGGTTGGAGCGCTTGAACTTGATGAGCTGGTAAATGTCGCTGCCCACCTCGCGCGAGAGCTGGGTGGGATGGTGCTCACCCTCGACGCGCACGATGATGCGCTCCGAGTCTACGGAATCCACCACGCCGTTGCGGCGGGCCAGAATGACGGCGCCGGAATCGCGGGCGGTCACGCCCTCCATGCCGGTACCCACCAGCGGCGCCTGCGCCCGCAGCAGGGGCACAGACTGGCGCTGCATGTTGGCGCCCATCAAAGCACGGTTGGCGTCGTCGTGTTCCAGGAAGGGCACCAGAGAGGCGGCCACCGAAACCAGCTGTTTGGGGCTGACGTCTATGTAGTCCACCTCTTCGCGGTTGACCAGCACAAAGTTGCCGGCTTTGCGGGCGTTGACCAGTTCGGCCACGATGCGGCCCTTGTCATCCAATTCCACGTTGGCCTGCGCGATCACGTGCCGGTCCTCTTCCCAGGCGGAGAGATAGAAGGAGAAAGGCTCAAACTCGATGGGACGCTTGCGGCGCTCCTTGAGATCGGCGTTGGCCTTCTCCACCTCGTGTTTCTCCACATGGTCGCCGACGCGGTAATCGCTGTCGCCGGCGTTGACCACGGTGACGAAATCCAGCACCTTGCCGGCGCGCACGCGGCGGTACGGCGATTCGATGAAGCCGTAATCGTTGATGCGCGCGTAGCAGCTCAGCGAAGAGATGAGCCCGATGTTGGGACCTTCCGGGGTCTCAATGGGGCAAATACGGCCGTAATGGGTGGGGTGCACGTCGCGGACTTCGAACCCGGCGCGCTCGCGCGAAAGGCCGCCCGGGCCCAGGGCCGAGAGACGCCGCTTGTGGGTGATTTCCGAAAGCGGATTGGTCTGGTCCATGAACTGCGAGAGCTGCGAGGACCCGAAGAACTCGCGGATGGCGGCCATCACCGGCTTGGCGTTGACCAGGTCGTGAGGCATGGCCGTGGACATCTCCTGGTACACGCTCATCTTTTCCTTGATGGCGCGTTCCATGCGCACCAGGCCGATGCGGAACTGGTTTTCCAGCAGCTCACCGACGGCGCGCACCCGGCGGTTGCCCAGGTGATCAATGTCGTCCACCGCGCCGATATTCTTGCGCAGCTTCAGCAGGTAGCGAATGGTGGCGTAGAAATCCTCCGGCTCCAGGGTGCGGTTGTCTAGGCTGGTGGCATCGCCCTTTTCAAACAGCTTGATATTGAACTTCAGCCGGCCGACGCGGGAGAAGTCGTACTTGCGCGGATCGAAGAACATGCCGTGGAACAGGGCGGTGGCCGTGTCCAGGGTGGGGGGATCGCCGGGACGCAGCTTGCGGTAAATCTCGATGAGCGCTTCCTGCGGGGTCTTCACCGAATCGCGCTTCAGGGTCTGGCTGATGACCGTGCCCACATCGTCGCGCTCGGGGAAGAAGATGTGCAGTTCGACCACGGCGGAATCGAGCACCTTGCTCAGAACTTCCGGGGTGATCTCGTTGTTGGCCTCAAGCAGGACTTCGCCGGTGGTGGTGTCCACGATGTCGCTGGAAGCCCAGGCGCCTTCCAGGTCGTTGGTTTCGACCTCGATTTCGCTGATCTTGGCCTTGTGAATCTCCTTCATGATGGCGGGCGTTATCTTGCGGCCGGCGTGGGCGATTTCCTCGCCGCCCTTGCCCGCGATGCGATGCGTGAGCTTCAGACCCAGCAGGTTGGTGGGCCGCTCGATACCCGGCTCCAGCGTCCAGTAGAGCTTCTTGTCGCGGATGGCCAGGCGGTCCACGGTGTAGAAGGTGCGCAGGATGTCTTCGCTGGAGCGCAGGCCCAGGGCGCGCAGGAAGATGGTGCCCAGGAACTTGCGCTTGCGGTCAATGCGCACATAGAGCACGTTCTTCTGGTCGTATTCGAATTCCACCCAGGAACCACGGTAGGGGATGATCTTGCCCAGGAAGTACGTGCGATTGTTGGCGGTCTCGAAGAACACGCCCGGCGAGCGGTGCAATTGGCTGACGATGACGCGCTCGGTGCCGTTGATGATAAAGGTGCCGTTCTGCGTCATCAGGGGCACGTCGCCGAAGAAAACTTCCTGTTCCTTGATGTCGCGGATGCTCTTGTTGCCCGACTCCGGATCCTTTTCGAAGATCGTGAGGCGCATGGTGACCTTCAGCGGAGCCGAATAGGTCATGCCGCGCTCTTCGCACTCGTTGACGTCGTACTTCAGCTGCAGACCGACCGGGTCGCCGCACTTGTTGCAGAAATCGGGGGTATTGGCGTTGTACGTGCCGCACTTGGAGCAGAGCACGTCGCCGGGATGGAACGGGTCGGTGACAATGGTGAAACCGCAATTTTTGCAGGTGGAGCGCAGGTGGTGCAGGCCCTTGAGGTGGCCGCACTTGCACTCCCAGTTGCCAATGCCGAAATCCACGAATTCCAGCTTGGAGACTTCGCGGAAATCGGCGATGGGAAACACCGACTGGAATACGGCCTGCAGTCCGGTATCGTCGCGCTCGCTGGGCAGCCGGTCCATCTGCAGAAAGCGGTCATAGGAACGCTTCTGCACCTCAATGAGGTTGGGGATCTGGATGGTGGTTGGGATCTTGGAAAAATCGAAACGGGGGCGAAAGGCGTTGTTCTTGTTCGGCATCTACGAACTCCAGGAATCTCAGCGCAGCACCGGGCTGCGACCTAAAAGCAAATTGGTGAGTGGCCGCGCGTTGCCGCGGGTCACGAAAAACTTCTAATCCCTAAAAACACGCGCACCCGCGGGGACAAGATGTCCCCCGGGCGCCGCTTACGGCACTGACGGTTTGCTGAATTGTGTTTTTCCCGCGCCAGTTGTCAGGCCTGCCATTGCCCAGCTGCCGCCGGTTGCTCTGCTTTTCCGGACGACGCTGGAGCTCGCCGCTTTCGCGCGATGTGTGCTGGCTCGCGCTTGCTCGTGAGCGGGGAGCAGTACTCAATTAGATGAGCCAAACTGCCCCCCGGCTTCACGGAAATCGATCGCCCGCCACCCCGGCTTCTGGGCCCAGACGCCCGAGCGCCGCCATGGCGGACAACGTTAAAAACCTTGCTTGGGCGGAGCTAGCGGCCCAAGCTGACCCAGAAATCCTTCCCCTTCGCCTTGCGGCTCAGGGTCACGATGACGGTTGCGGGCTCCCGCTGCGCTCGGTCCTAGCCTGCCCGGAGCGAGCGTAAGCGAGTCGAACGGGCCCGCAAAACGCCGTTATTTCACCTCGACCACAGCCCCGGCCTCGGTGAACTTCTTCCTGATGGTCTCCGCCTCTTCCTTGGAGACGCCTTCCTTGATGGGCTTGGGAGCGCCATCCACCAGGTCCTTGGCCTCCTTCAGGCCCAGGCTGGTGACTTCGCGCACCGCCTTGATAACATTGATCTTATTCGCGCCCACTTCCTTGAGCACGACGCTGAACTCGGTCTTCTCCTCGGCCGGAGCCGCACCCGCCGCCGCCCCTGCGCCGCCGCCGGCCATGACCACCGGCGCGGCCGCGGCCGCGGAAACGCCCAAGCGCTCCTCCAGCTTCTTGACCAGCTGCGCCGCATCCAGCAGCGACAACCCTACGATCTGCTCTTCCAATTGCTGCAAGTCAGCCATTGCTATCTCCATCCTTCGGTATCAGTTTTGTTGTTCGGTACCGTGTGCCCGGTTTCCAGTGCGCTCTCCAACCCTGCTGCGCCAGACTCGCGGCAGGAAACCGGATCGCAACCCCTGGCACCTGATAACCAAATCCCTACGCGCCGGCGGCTTTCTCACCGGCGAACTTGTTCTCCTTCACGCCCTGGTTCACCACCACCGCCAGGTTGCGGCCCACGGCGTTCATGGCCGTCACCAGCCGCTGCGCCGGGGCATTCATCAGGAACAGCAGCTTGGAGTAAATCTCCTCGCGCGAAGGCATGGTAGCCAGCGCCTGGAGCTCCCTGGTGGAGATGACGCGGCCGTCCAGCACGCCCAGCTTGAGGGTAAGCTCCGGGGTGTCCTTGATGTACTTCGAAATGGCTTTGGCCAGCGCCACGGGGTCGCCTTCGGTGTAGGCGATGGAGTTCACGCCCTCCAGGCCCTTCAGCGCTTCCTCCACCGCTGTGCCCTTGGCGGCACGCTCGGCCAGGGTGTTCTTGACCACCCGGTACTTGCCGCCGGCGCCGCGAATGGCCTTGCGCAGCTCAAAGTCCTGCGCCACGGTGAGTTTGGCGAAGGTCGCCACCACCGCGCTGCTAATGCTCTTGAACTCCTGGCT
Source organism: Terriglobales bacterium (assembly GCA_035308585.1). Taxonomy (GTDB): domain Bacteria; phylum Acidobacteriota; class Terriglobia; order Terriglobales; family Acidobacteriaceae; genus JAICWP01. The sequence continues at coordinate 1,655 of DATGGJ010000430.1, read as the reverse complement.
CAGCTCTTCTACCTGCTCGATTTTTTTCGCTCTGGAAACGGCCATATAGATCCTTTAGCTGACTGGCTCCTCAGCTATCCAGCTGACTAGCCTTATGACTCTTTAGCTGGCCAGCGCGTACGCCAGCCAACTGGTAAGCTGCCTCACGCCTTGGCTGCTGCCTCCATCGCCGAGGTATCAATGGAGATGCCCGGCCCCATGGTGGAACTCAGGGTGGCTCCCTTGATGTACTTGCCCTTGGCGGCTACCGGCTTGGCCCGAATCACACTGGTGATAAGCGTGGTGGCATTGTCCACCAGCTTATCGGGTGGGAACGACATTTTGCCCACCGGGACGTGCACCAGCGCGGTCTTGTCGGTGCGAAACTCCACCTTGCCGGCCTTGACCTCCTGCACCGCGCGCGCGATATCAAAGGTCACCGTGCCGGTCTTGGGGTTGGGCATAAGCCCTCGCGGCCCCAGCACCTTACCCAGACGGCCCACAGACTTCATCATGTCGGGCGTGGCTACGACGGCGTCGAAATCGGTCCAGTTCTCCTTCTGGATCTTCTCCACCATGTCCTCGCCGCCCACGATGTCGGCGCCCGCCTGCTCGGCCTCGCGCACCTTTTCACCGCTGGCGATTACCAGCACGCGCTTGGACTTGCCCAGGCCATGGGGCAGAACCACGGTGCCACGAACCATCTGGTCGGCGTGTTTAGGGTCAACGCCCAGGCGCAGAGTAACCTCCACCGTCTCATCGAATTTGGCGTACTTCACCTTCTGCAGCAGCGGAACCGCTTCCTGCAGCGGGTAGGGGCGGCTTTCCACCGCCTTCCGCGCGTTGGTTATGTTCTTCCCTGCTTTGCGTGACATTGATTGCTCCTTGTCTCCCACCGCCGTTCGCTGTTCTGAACGGCCGTAGTGTTTGCGACGAAAACTTTGTGGCGCGGGCGCCCTCGCCCGCGTCAGGCCGTGACTTCGATGCCCATGGAGCGCGCCGTGCCCTTCACACTCTTGATAGCCGACTCAACGGAGGCGGCGTTCAGGTCGGGCATTTTCTGGCGCGCGATCTCTTCCACCTGCTTCTCCGTCACCTTGCCGACCTTATCCTTGTTGGGCGTGCCCGAACCCTTGGCGATGCCCGCCGCGCGCTTCAACAGCACCGATGCCGGCGGAGTCTTGGTGATGAAGGTGAACGAGCGGTCGTTCCACACCGTGACCACCACCGGGATAATCAGCCCTTCCAGTTCCTTGGCGTTGGTGCGCGCGTTGAACTGCTTGCAGAATTCCATGATGTTGATTTGCGCCTGCCCGAGGGCGGGGCCCACCGGCGGCGCCGGCGTCGCTTTGCCCGCCGGAATCTGCAGCTTCACTTGTCCGATTGCCTTTTTCGCCATAAACCAGCTTTTAGCTCCTAGCTTTTAGCTCCCAGCTCACTTACCCGAACCGCGGAGTGAAACTCTGAAACCTTGAAACTTTGAAACCTGTCCTTAGGCGACCTTCTCTACCTGCCCGAACTCCAACTCCACGGGAGTAGCGCGGCCGAAAATAGTGACCATAATCTTGAGCGTTTCGCGGTCCTCGTTGACCTCGTCCACCACGCCGGTGAAGTTGGCAAACGGACCCTCGATAATCTTGACCTGCTCGTTTTTCTCAAACTTGACTTTAAGCTTG
>DATGGJ010000429.1:0-3877 GCA_035308585.1 Terriglobales bacterium | reverse complement strand
TCAGAAGTGTTCTTCCATAATCGCCACCGGCTTACTGCCATCCTTTTCTGGGATCAATTTGTCCCAGGGACTGCTGCGCCAGTTATCTTTGACCTTCGTCGTGCTGGTCCAGGCAGGAAGGTTGAGGAGCAGGGTGGCCGCCATGGCCTGCACGTAGGGTTCGTACATGCGGCGCAAGGCAAGCAGTTTGTTGTCAGCCTCCTCCCCGGAGCGCAACCGCAGGCCGCTTGCGGCCAACACTTGGCGCAAATTCGCCAAATTCTCGGGAGGCAGCCGGTCAGGCGCGTCGGCGCGATAACGCGCTCCCACCACCTGCGCCAGGTCCACCGCCGCGTGGCGGGCCATGGCGAAGGTCAGGCGCGCCTGATTGCTGGGAACATCGTCAATCCCCACGATGGTGAGCGCGCTCACATCCAGGATGGTGGTCAGCGCCCCCAGCCAGGACTGGTTGAAGTGCTGGGAACGGAACAGAGCCAGCACCGGGTAGGAAATATGGCTCTCCAGCACCTCCGCCGCCCAGTGTTCCCACTCGTGCAGAAAGCGGTCCAGCAAGGACTGGTTGTGCGCCCCCGCCATGCGCGAGAGGAACTCCTGGACGGTGGGTGGCGAGCCGGCGCGCGCATCCAGCAGCGAAATTTCCACTTCGCGCCTGGAAAAGCCGTTGTAAATAACCGGCAGGTAGCCGATTACCATGGCCAGAAAACCGAAGCCCACGCCCGACTCCAGCACCGCTAATACGCGCGTCGCTCTGGAGAGCGGCACCACGTCGCCATACCCGAGAGTGAAGAAGGTGCTGCCGCTGAAGTAGAGCAGGGCGCCGAAGTTAGTCGGACCGGTTGCGGCTCGTAACTGGGTGCCCAGCCCCCCCTGCAGCAGGGCAAATCCCACGATCAGAGCAAATGCCCATAAGCCGAGCAGCACAATCAGGGAGAGCGGCCCGAAGTAGCTGAGATAGGATTCGCGCCGGCGGGGCACGGAGATGAACCTGGCCATTTTCGCCCATGGCCGCCAGGTAGTGCGGTAGAAGAGCGCGGTGAAGCGGAAGGAACGGGTCACGCGCCGGGGCAGCACGATGGTTTCAAAGGCGTCCAGCAGAATGGCGGCTACCAGGGCGCTGCCGGCTATGAGGGCCAGGATCTTCATGGCGGTCTGTTAATTGTAGATGTGTGGCCCGTACATGGGTAGGGCGGGCACCGGGCGGTCAAGTAGCTCCGGGCCTAAACTGCTAACGCGTTTTCAGGCGGGGTTCCGGCCGTCGCCCAGCAGGTAGGACAGCACCAAACCCCCGAGCAGCAGGGCATTGAGGCTGTTCCGGGCTTGCTGGCTGCTGACGCGCAAGGCGCCTAGTGGCGGATACAGCCAGATGGCGAACAGCGCCGCTCCAAACAGGGTGCCCAGTAGGCCCACCACTCTGCCGAAGCGCATGGCAATGGCTACTACTACGAATACAAAGAGAATGGGCGCCAGGAGTTGAAAACGGCTGTGCCAGAACAAAATGGCCAGCAGAGAAGCGGAAAAGCCGCAAAGCACGAATCCAATGGCTGAATTGACCAGATGGAGGCGCTTCGCGTGCTTTGATTCCAGGTTGCCGATAGCCCAATCCCTCACATCTATAAGATGAGTAACCGCCAGGAAACGTGGCGTTTGGCCGAGTTTACCAGCTGGTGTGAGCGGGTTCGCGACCGTCGCCAGAGACAACTCGCAGCGTGTTTTTTGCGCCGCTTACGCCTCAGGAAAAGTGGCGCCGCTCTGGCCAGGTCCCAGCCACTGCGGATTCTGGTAAGTGCCGTCGAAATCGTGGGTAGTCTTGTAAGGCTCGTAGCGGCCGTTCTGCGCGCCTTTCGCGGTCTTGGCCAGAATGGCGGCCACTTCCTGCCGGTTCATGGGACGGAAACTGCGGGCGGCGTTGAGGGCCTGCTGCAGGATCTGCATGGAATCGCAACCGGTGATCACCACGCTGGTGGGCAGGTTCATAGAGTAGTGCAGGCATTCCACCGGGGTGACGGTTTTGCTGGCCAGAATGTTGCTATCGCCCATGGACTTCATGCCCAGCACTCCGATCTGGTGTTCCACCAGCATCGGCAAAACCTTCTTTTCAAAGCTCTCAAAGTGCGCGTCCATCACGTTGAGCGGCATCTGGACCGAATCGAAGGTGAAATCGTGAGCGGAGGCGGTGTGCAGCATTTTCAGGTGCACTTCCGGATTTTTGTGTCCGGTGAAGCCGATGTAGCGGATTTTGCCGGCCTTTCTGGCTTCCAGCGCGGCTTCCATGCCGCCCGTGGGCGCAAAAACCTTTTCTGGATCAGAGAGGCGGATTATCTCGTGGAACTGCAGCAGGTCAATGTGATCGGTCTGCAGCCGCTTCAGTGACTGCTCAATCTGCTGCGCGGCAGTCGACTTGTCGCGGCCGTCAATCTTGGTCATGAGAAAGGCTTTCCGCCGGTAGCCATCCCGCAGCGCCTTGCCCATGCGGACTTCACTTTGTCCGTCGTTGTAATCCCAGCAGTTGTCGAGGAAGTTCATGCCGTTATCGAGCGCCGTGCGGATGATGCGCACGCTCTCATCGGCGTCCTTCTGCATGCCGATGTGGTAGCCGCCCAGTCCCACAATAGAGACCTTCTCGCCGGTTCGACCCAGGGTGCGGTATTGCATATCGCCTGTTTTCTCCGCGAACAAGGATTGTGATACCCCGGAAGCCAGGGCAGTGGTAATGCCCAGCTTGACGAATTCGCGACGGTCCATGCTACCTCCAAGTTGCCAATTGGATGATAGGGGTTGCCGGTGGCATGAGAAAAATTCTATTCCCCCGGTGTATATAATTCTTCCCTTATGGATCTGGGACTGAAAGATCGTGTGGCTATCGTGGCTGCCTCCAGCCACGGGTTGGGTCAGGCAACGGCGCGCGCTCTTGCCGCCGAGGGCTGCAAGGTCGCCATGTGCTCGCGCAATCTTAAAGCCGTGGAAGCCGCAGCCGAGGAAATTCGCGGCCGTGGCGGCGATGTGTATTACGAGGCGTTCGACGTAACCGATGCCGCCGCCGTGCAGCGCTTCGTAGAGAACGTCGCCAAGCGTTTTGGCCGCATTGATATCTGCGTGACCAACGCCGGTGGCCCGCCGGCCAAAGGCTTCATGGCTACTACCATTGAGGAATGGAAGCGCGCCGCGGAGCTGAATTTTCTCAGCGTGGTTTATTTCGCTCACCAGGTCATCCCCCACATGCAGCGCAACCACTGGGGCCGAATCATCACCATCACCTCGGTGGCCGTAAAGCAGCCGGTGCCTGATCTGGTGCTCTCCAACGCCGTGCGCTCAGCGGTTGTCGGACTGGTCAAAAGCCTGGCCAATGAGTTTGGCAAGGACGGCATCCTGGTCAACAACGTGGGTCCGGGCTACACCGCCACCGACCGCCTCAAAGAACTGGCGGCGGCCCGCTCCAAGGCCACAGGCAAAACCGAACAGGAGATGTTTGACGGCTGGGCAGCGGACACGGCGCTGAAGCGCGTCGGCCAACCGGAGGAGTTCGCCAATGCGGTGGTTTGGCTGGCTTCCGAGCGTGCCTCCTATATCACCGGGCAGACGCTGCTGGTGGACGGCGGAGCCTATAAGGGCACCAGCTAGGATTTGGTAGCCGGTAGTTAGTAGCTATTGGGTCGCTGCTTGTGGCCGTTGAGAAACACAACAATTGAAGCAAGGCCACGAGCTACCAACTGCCAATTACGATTTTCTTCCCACAGTCTTCCGAACCTTGCGGATTTGCGGTAGACTTCTGGCCACTCCCAGGGACCTATATCCTCGCCCTGGGACTTTCACATCTTCTTGAATCGTTTTTCGCGGTGGAACTGATCGCGGCTGTTATCGGAAGTCGCTACAAAGCAAA